>NZ_AUTH01000026.1:0-94445 GCF_000497975.1 Pseudoalteromonas sp. TB41
TCGATTCTCCTTTTAAATTCAACTTAATTGCACCATGAATCAGCCTATCTAAAATAGCATCAGCGTGCGTTGATTCGCCGATCATTTGGTGCCAATTTTCCTGTGGTAACTGACTAATGATGATGTGTGATTTATAACCATATCTAGCATCGACTAATTCAAGTAAGTCGCTTCGTTGCTGAGCACTGAGTGGCTCTAGCCCCCAATCGTCTAAAATAAGTAAGTCGTATTTAATGAGTTTACCCAATAATTTTCGATAACTGCCATCGGCCTGTGCTAGAAATAGACTTTCAAGTAATTCTTTTAATCGAATATAGAAGACACTTTTTCCTTGTAAACAGTGCTCGTGACCCAAGGCACACGCGAGGTAGGTTTTGCCACAGCCTGTGGCGCCTGTAATTAATATATTCTGATGTAAACCCAGCCAGGTGCTTTGGCTGAGGCTGCGTATTTGTGCTTTATCTAGATTGCGCTTCGGCGAGTAAATGAGTTGATTTAACTGACCCGGTACGCGGAATTTTGCTTGTCGCACCAGTCGCTCTATTTTTCTTTGGTCACGCGTATCAATTTCATGTGTTAGCAATAAACTGACGCGCTCTATAAAGCTTTGTTCTTGATATAGGTTTGGCTGTTCAAGCTGCTGCTTGAGTGCTTGCTTTATACCCGATAACTTGAGCAATTGAAGTTGCTGATTAATTGTTTCTATCATGTTTACATTCCTTAATGGTAGTAATCTGTGCCACGTATGTTGCTGTGTGTAATTGGCTTTTCTGGCTCTGTTTGGAGTGTGGGTAATGGTTGTTGGTCTAACCCTTTTTGCAGCATTTGCTTAATAGATCTGTGTGTGGTCGTATTCATGCAAATTGCTCGGTAACATGCTCGCTCGAGGCGTTCTTTTGAATACGTTTTAGCTAAACTTAATACCCCTAAACAGGTGCGATAAGCTTGCTCTGGATGACGTTTGCTATTAAGCAATAATTCAACGACTTGATGAGTATAATCACCGATACTCAATGCCCATGAGCGTAAATTTATCGGTGACTGCTCATGCTGTTTTTGATGCGCCTTTGGCATATGATGTGTCTGTGTCGTATGTCCGCCTAAACGGTTTGAGCGAGGATGCTGTGCTATTAAAGTGCCGTCATAATAAAGCTGCACGAGTTGATTGGATATGTGTGCGCGTAATTGTTTTTTAACCCACAGATAAGGCACGCTGTAGTAATGTTTTTCTATTTCAACATGGTAATCAATATGCACACGTACTGTTTTGATTTGTGTATATTGATAGGGCTTTTCAGGCAATGGCTTTAATGCGTTTTTATCCACCATATCAAATAGCTGTTTGCGTGATTGTTGATATTGCTTCATCACCTTATTGTTCATCATATCCAGTAGCTTTGCTATTTCATGATTGAGTTGCGCTAAGCTGTGGAAGGTTTGGTTACGTAAGCGTGCCATGATCCAACGCTCAACAATTTGTACGCCGACTTCAGCCTTCGATTTATCTTTGGGTTTATAAGGTCTAGCCGGAATGACAGCAACGTTAAAGTACTCGGCTAACTGGTGGTACGTCGGATTTAAATCAGGCTCGTAGCGACAGGTTTTACTGACAGCACTTCTGAGATTATCGGGAATAACAACGTCAGGAACGCCGCCTAAAAATTCAAAGCAACGCGCATGACTCATTACCCAATCTTCAAGTTGCTGACTATACGTTGCTTCAGCATAGGTATAATTTGATGCACCTAGTACAGCAACGAATATCTGAGCAGTGCGCTTTTCTTGTGTCGTCGGACAAGTAATGGTAATTGTGGGGCCACAATAATCCACAAACAGCTTTTCACCCCCTTTATGCTGCTGACGCATTGAGAGTCGCTGGGTACCTAACCATTGTTTATAAGCTCGGCAGAAGTGACTGTAGCTGTAATAAGGCTCACCCACTTTTTCAAGTAACTCATCAAATACGAGCTGTAATGTTAGGTGTTTATGTTGTTTTAAGTCTTTATTGATATTTAACCAGTCAGGCGTTGGGTGTCTTTTTTTACGCGTTGAGAAGCGCTTGAGTTTGGTGTTGAAAAATGTATTTTGCTGTTTATCCTCTGGTATTGGCCATTGATTTAAGCCTAACTCATTGGCCTTTTTAAGGTAATTAGCCACAGTACCAGGTGAAATATTTAAACTTCTGGCAATCTCTCGATGGGATAATTGTGCTGAGTACTTCAGCCGTAAAATGGAATGTAATTTACTCATAGATATAGGTCTTGTTGTCATTGTTGTTATCCTCATCAAACGATTCAGATAACGGTTTAACACACCTACAAAAATGATAAAACGTGAACTCGGTTACGAGTGGTATTAAGCTTTGATCGGCAAAATCATTAAGAGCATAAATGTGATCATTTACAAGTGATTTTAGTGATCAAAGCTTAATGAGAATAAGCGATCAAAGTTAATGCAATTGGGTGATCAAAGCTGGAGAGAATATGCATTTTGTGACCACCAACGGCCGATCCTCTTTAGAAAAAATATCGAGATTAATAAATTCAAGCGCACAATTGTTTTGTTGTGCCCAGATTCTAATACGGCGAACATAAGGGGAAGGAATAGAGCCAAATAGTTGCATAATGGGGCTTTTGCCAACTCCACATAAATAAAAAGCCGCTGATGCGGCTTTATTAATAAATCGATTTACTTACTCTGAGCGGCTGGTTATTTCTAATAAATGGTAACCAAACTGTGTTTGTACAGGGCCTTGTACTTGATTTAGCGGCGCTGAAAATACCACCTTGTCAAATTCAGGCACCATCATACCTGGGCCAAACTCACCTAATGCACCACCATCTTGACCTGATGGACAATTAGAGTGCAGTTTAGCGAGTTCTGCAAAGTCTTCACCTTGCTCAATTTTATCTTTAAGGTCTAAACATTGTGCTTCACTGTCTACGAGTATGTGCCTTGCACTTGCAACTGCCATAAGTTCTCCTACCTGTAAGTTTAGTTTTTTAAATTTGATAGCAACATCTTAGTAAGGTTAAACTGAAAACACAAAGTTAAAATGCACTTTTGATTGTGCTTTCTAGTTTTGCTGAATCCGGTGCTACGCGGCTGTTAAAGCGCGTAATCGTTTTGCGATCGGCCGATACCACGTATTTATAAAAGTTCCAGTTTGGTGAACTGGTTTGGGCGTTTAAATGCTTGAAAATAGGGTTTGCGTCACTACCACGTACTGCGCTGGTGGCCAGCATAGGGAAAGTAACACCATAATTTACATAACACACTTTTGCGGTATCTTTTTCATCGTTCTCTTCTTGAAAAAAATCATCTGATGGAAAGCCTAATACCACCAAGCCTTCGTCTTTGTATTTATTATAAAGCGCTTCTAAACCTTCAAATTGCGGCGTAAAACCGCAGTTACTCGCAGTGTTAACAATTAAAAGAGGCTGGTTTTTAAAATCGCATAAGTTAATGGTTTCAGTTGAGCGCAACTTTCTAAGTGAAACATTCGTGAAATCATTGCAGGTGTTTGCATCTAATGAAGGGGCGGGCGAGTCTGCGGCATATGTATTTAGCGAAACACAACTTAACGCGAGGGTTAAACCAAGTATTATTTTTTTTATCATGCTATTACCTTAAGCGCGTTTTTAGAGTATTTATGTAACTTATCATACGCTACTATAGGCTAAATTGATCAATTTTACTTTATTTTCTATGACTATACGTTTAGCAAAACCTGATGATTTAACTGCCATTGTTGCTATTTACAATGAAACTATCCCTAGTCGAATGGTCACCGCCGATACCGAAGAGGTGACCGTCGCTGATAAACAACCTTGGTTTGATAGCCATACTGCTCAACGCCCTATTTTTGTTTACTGTGAGAACAACCAAGTATTAGCGTGGCTTAGTTATAAATCGTTTTATGGTCGCCCAGCTTACGATGGCACCGTTGAGTTAAGCATTTACATTACGGCAGCAGCCCAAGGAAAAGGGTTGGGTAAAAAGCTGATGCAATTTGCACAACAACAAGCCAAGCAGCTTAATATAGAAGTATTACTTGGGTTTATTTTTAGTCACAACGAACCGAGCATTAAATTATTTAAGCATTTTGATTTTGCAGTATGGGGAGAGCTGCCTAACGTAGCAAGAATGGACAATCAGCTGTACAGCCTGACTATTTTTGGTAAGCATTTAACCTAGTACCATAACAAAAGGCAGCAAAATTCACTTTTACGTAGGTGATTATGCTAAACCAAAAATTCTAGACTATGCTGAAAAGGTGTTTAATTAACTCTTTAAAGTGTGTCTAAATGGCGAGAAAAATACTTATTATTGATAGCAGTAGCATGATTGCTATGCGCTTAAAAGTGTTATTAGAACTAATTGGCTGCCAAGTTGAATTAGTCCACTTTGCTATGTTTGATGAAAATACAGACATAGACATTTATGACTTACTGGTATTTTCTCAAGGCGTGCCAACCGATGTTGTATCGATAGTTGTTGAAAAAGCGACTTATCAATCATTTTTGTTATTAGCGCCAAAAGCGGAATCAGGGGAGTTGCTTAGCGCATTTTCCAAATTAAATGACTTGATACCCAATGCCACCATTATCTACCCCTTCTTTTCTAATAAAGAAATAACGTCTTTAATTGAGGCCTTATTAGAGATAGGTCCAGATCACATTTTTAAACTACCGACAATTTTACTCGTTGACCATGTTAATGAGCGATTAGAGTCACTCAAAAGTAGCCTTTATGGCGCTCATATTGAGGTATACACCGCAACAAACCATGATGAAGCAATTAATATTGCCAAGCTCAGGAGTATTGATATTTTAATCAGTGACTTTAGCTTACAACCGGGTTCTGGTTTAGAGATATTTTCGAGTTTAAAAAAAATACAACCGCATAGTCGTTGCTTGTTAGTAACCTCACGCCCTGAACAATCTATGTTAGAAGCCATTCGCCAAGGTGTTGAAGATGTTTTAATCAAGCCTTTAAATGACAATGTGTTACTACAAGCTGTACATAAATTATGGCAAACCGAGCTGCTAAAACGTCACAATGCTGAGCTAGTAGAAAGATTACAAGAAACAGTTGATGTGCTGATTGAAAAAGACAGCCTACTGCAGGTCATTTTTAAAAATACCCCCGATCCTATTTTATTATTTGAACGCAAAGGCAAGATAGTCGAGGCCAATGATGCCTGCTTAAAATTATTTAATTTAAAGTTTAAAAAGCTCATTGCTCACTCGTTATTTCATTTTTTAGATGATGACTCGGTGCAGGCAATAAAAGATAAAATCTCTACATTAAACAGTAATCGTCAGTTTAGTTGTGACTTACACATTGTAAATAAAGACGGAAGTAAAATTCCGCTAGTTGGATCATTTAATGAAATAGACCACCATGGCGAAATAGCGTTAGCGGTTATTTTTAAAAATGTTAGCCATTTAAAACAAAAAGAAGATCTACTGTTGGAAGCCAAAGATCTTTTAGAAGAGCAAGTAAGGGCACGTACTTCACAGCTTGAGCATGCGAAAAATATTGCCGAAGCGGCTAATCTAAGTAAATCAGAGTTTTTGGCAAATATGTCGCATGAGCTAAGAACCCCTATGCACTCTATATTGAGCTTTTCACGTTTTGGTATTAGCAAGTTACAAGAGGGTGATTTTAGCAAAGATAAACTTTTGAAGTATTTAACTCGTATTGAATCAAGTGGGCAAAGACTACTATCGTTACTTAATAATTTACTCGACCTTTCTAAATTAGATGTTGGTAAATTTCCATTCAACCCACGGGCTTATGATTTAGCGACTATTGTTAAAACCAGTATTGATGATGTTGCCGGTATTGCTATTGAAAAAGATATAAATATTGTTTTTAGCTCTGATAACGCGCCGATTGTTGCACAGTGCGATGAAGAGCAAATAAATCAGGTTTTGAGAAATGTATTGAGTAATGCACTCAAATTTAGTGAAGAGCACAGTACTGTTGAAGTTGTCATGCAAAGAGACGATGACAATGCAAACATTGCAGTGATAGATAGCGGTATTGGAATACCTGAAGAGGAACTTGAAATGGTTTTCAATAAATTTGAGCAAAGCAGTAAAACGAATAGTGGTGCAGGTGGAACCGGGTTGGGTCTTACCTTGTGTCGTGAGTTTGTTTCATTGCATCAAGGCAGTATTAAAGCATGCAATAACAGCCTTGGTGGAACAACAATTTCGATACAAGTTCCTTTAGAAATAAACTTAGATGAATACCTAGCTGATGAGCAATTAGTGAAAAATAGCGGCTAACAATCGAATTGTTTTAATTTATATGGATGAAAAATTATGGCTTTAACTAAAATTCTTGCAGTCGACGATGAACCATTTAACCTCGAAATAATTGAAGAAATATTAGAGGATCTTGATTTTGAACTTAAGCTAGCTTCAAGCGGCCCTGAATGCTTAAGTATGGTTGAAGAGTATATGCCTCAAGTTATATTACTTGATGTAAGTATGCCAAAAATGAATGGTTATGAAGTATGTAAAGAGCTTAAAGCTAACCCCATTACCCATGACATCATCGTGATGTTTGTATCTGCAAGAGGTACGGTTGAGGAGCGCATGGAAGGTTATTCAGTAGGCGCGGAAGACTATATTGTAAAACCGTTTGGGCACGACGAATTAAAGCAAAAACTGAATAAACTAAATCAAGTCTTAATAGAAAAACAACAGCTTGAAAAGCAAGTAAAAGAAGCGACCTCTACCGCCTTTAATGCCATGGCAAATAGCAGCGAAATGGGTCAGATAGTAAATTACATTGAAAATATTGGTTTTATTAACGATATACAAGAGCTTGGCAAAGCATTAGTAGAATGCTTACAGGCATTTGGCCTACAAAGTAATATTGAATTTAGATGTAACGATACTAAGTCGCACTTTGCGCTCAATGGGGTGTGTTCTCCAATTGTAATTGAGTTATTTGAAATGCTTAAAAGCAAAGGACGATTGCATGAGTTTTCTCATCGCATTTTGGTTAACTACGAGCTTGTGAGTTTACTGATTTTAAATATGCCAGAGCATGACGAGCAAAAGCACGGACGCATACGTGATCATATTTGCTTTATTGTAAGTGTAACCGAGCAACAATTACGAGCCATTACCACCAAGCAGATGCTGGTATCGCAGCAGGAGCGGTTAAATAAAGTTGCTGGTACTGTGCATAGTAAGTTTCATCGTTTAATTGGGATGTTGAACGACAGTCGTATTAATAACGAAAAAGTATTTAAGCATTTACAAGAAGAACTCGAAGAGCGGATCCCAACTATGGGATTGGATGAAGACCAAGAAATTTTTATTTATAAAAAAGTAGACGAAACCATACAAAACTCGGTTGCACGTCAGGAGTCAGTAGATCAAGTTAAAAAAGCCTTTGCAGAAATAGAGCAAGATCTTGCTTTATTGTTGAAAGGTTAAAGGTGCGGGTTACGGGCTGCGAGGCGCGGGCTAAACTCGTCGCTACGATTAGGCAGATAGCTTGTATCAGCGACATTATGTCGCGTTTTTTAGGCAATAGGCTTATGCGTCTCTGGGTAGGCCTTTTTCAACAATCCGTATTAGCCGTGCTGTTTTGCGCAGCTTTTGTCTTTGTTTATCATGTTGCTGGGTAAGTGCCCATTCTATGTGCTCATTCACCATGTCACTGACCGTTTTGCGTTTATCTTCAAGTGCATGAATAATCGCTGGGCTAAAATCTGCGTTGCCTAAGCCAACCGCTATATTTCGTAACCAACGCTCATGGCCAATACGCCGAATAGGGCTGCCCTCGGTATTTGTTAAAAAGGTAGTTTCATCCCAGGCAAATAATGCGAGTAAGTCTTTATTTTTTAATTGTGTACGGGGGTGGAAGTCTTGCTCGTCGGTAATTTGTCCATAGCGATTCCATGGGCACACTAACTGGCAATCATCGCAACCATAAATGCGGTTACCCATTAAGGTTCGGTATTGCTCTGGAATAGCCCCTTGATGCTCTATGGTTAAATACGATATGCATTTACGTGCATCTACCACATAAGGTTCTACAATAGCGCCGGTAGGGCAAAGGGTTATACAGGCAACACATTTACCACAACCTTCGAACGTGTTTTCATCATCAATAGGCAGTGGTAAATCTACAAATAACTCGCCTAAAAAAAACCAAGAACCAGCCTCTTTATTGATTAATAAAGAATGTTTACCTCGCCAGCCAAGCCCTGCTTTTTCAGCTAATTGACGCTCAAGCACTGGCGCTGAATCAACAAAAGGCCTAAAGCCATAGTCACCTACCTGCTGTTCAATTTTTTTACCTAATTGCTTGAGCCGATTACGCATTAATTTGTGATAGTCACGGCCAAGCGCATAGCGGCTGATATAGGCTTTCTCGTTATTTTTAAGGTTTTTGGCAAAGCCTGAATCTGGCGGCAGGTAATTCATTTTTACTGAAATAACTCGTTGCGTGCCAGGGACTAGTTCGCTAGGGCGGGCGCGTTTCATTCCATGTGCAGCCATGTAATCCATTGAACTATGATACCCTGCATCAAGCCAACGCTGAAGCTGTGCTTCATGCTTAGTTAAATCAATGTCAGTAATGCCCACTTCACTAAAGCCAAGTTGTTGGCCCCATAATTTTATTTGCTGGGCTAGCTGTTCATAGTTTGGTTTTACGTCGCTCACATACTTCACACAGTTAAATGACAAGCCGCTTAATTTAGCATAATCGCGGCTTGGGTGAAATTGTTATTGCCTAATCTACAAAGCGTTTTAACTGTTGTTGGGTTTGTTGGCTTAGCTTTTGTGATTGTTCAGAATCATGCAGTGCTGTATCTATTTGTTGCTTGGCTTGTTCGCCTAGCGCCACAATTTGCTCAACCGATTCATGCGTTTGGTTTTGGGTATCTTCGAGCAAGTGTACGGCATTGGCTATTTGCTGCAATTGTTGTTGATTATGTTCAAACTCATTGAGCATTTTACCAAACCCATCAGAGGTGGTGTTAATTGATGTTTGCGCATTATTTGAGTGGTTTATTAATTGCTCTGACTCTTTATTCGTTTCATTAACGAGCTCATTCATTTGGGTAATAAAATCACTAATTTGGCGTGTTGCGTCGCTTACTTTTACCGATAGGGTACGAACTTCATCGGCAACCACGGCAAAACCTCGCCCCGCTTCACCAGCGCGTGCCGCTTCTATGGCTGCATTTAGTGCTAATAAGTTAGTTTGATCCGAAAACTCTTCAACCATTTTTAAAATACTGCGAATGTTTTCGCTGTTCTCTTTCAAGCCCGCAATCGTTTTAGAAAAACTACCCAGCATTTCATTAATAAGCCTTACCTGCTCAACTAGTTTTGATAGCTCACCAGCAGAGAGCTTTACAAAATTAAGGTGTTCATTATTGACCTGATGTACGCTATCAGTGTTGCTTACTATAGCCTGCAGGCTTTGGGTAATTTGATTACTGGCATTAATAATGGTGTGGCTTAAATTAATTTGCTGCTCACTCAATTGTTCAGTGTGTTGCATTGATTGCGTTACTTGGCTGTTACTCTGCACACTCTCTTGGGCGCTGGTATAGGTAGTGCTTAATAAACTATTTAAATGGGTAGTAAATTGATTGTATTGCTCACTTAAGTCTCTAAATTCATCAAACGTGAAATGGGGTAATTTGGCTGCTAAATTCGCATCTTGTTGATTAATATTAATGAGCGTATCGCGCATTGCTTTTACCGGGCGCACAATTAAAAAGCGCATATAAAAAATAGTAAAAATAAAGCCTGCAATAATAAGTAGCGCAAGTGCCCAAAATAAGCCAGTGCTTTGCTGGTTTTCGGTTAAGCTACTGTGCAACCAAAACAAAGTAATGGCTTGAAATAAAAAAACAAAACTTAAATTCCCAACTATTTTTCGGGTTAAAGTATAAAACAGTGTTTGTTCTAAAAAATTATAAATACGCATGTAGCTACTCATTAAATAGTGACCTACTAAATTATTGTTTTTATAGCATAAATGGCAATTAAATAATTAGTTATAGTTCATTTAATTGCGCTAAATAATGCTTAGTTCGTTCAGGGTCGTTAGTAAAAATACCATCAACACCACAGGCAAGCATCAGTTTAATATCTTCGACTTCATCTACGGTGTAAGCAAATACTTGTAAACCGCGCATTTTGGCATCGTCTACAAACGGTTTGTTCATAAAGTTTTTGTCAATATGAATGCTGTAGGCCTGTAAGTCTTGTGCAAACTTTGCATACTGCAATGGAATTGATGCAGTAAGTGCGCCAATTTTAAGCCACGGTAAACGGCTCTTTAGCCAGTGTAGTTGATGATGATTAAATGATGAAACTAAAATATTGTCTGCGGTTATTTTTTTGTTCGCAATGTTACTTTCAAGCACGGTTGCAAACTTTTCAAGTTCAAAGGTATGCTTTAGCTCTAAATTGAGTAAGGTTTGGTTATTATTCCAGTCTATTAATTGCTGCAAAGTAGGGACTTGTTCGCCATTTCCTGCATCAAACTGTTTAATTTGCTGGGCACTAAAGTCGCACACTTTGCCTTTGCCATTAGTGGTTCTATCGAGGTAGGTATCGTGAATAATAACGTAATCATCAAGCGCGCTTTGTACATCAACCTCAATGCCATCTACATTCGCTTTTAACGCCGCTATAATGGCGCTTTGCGTATTTTCGGGGAAGTGTGTGCTTGCGCCTCTATGTGCAAATATTTTCATGGCTGCTTTTTCCGTGAAATTGACCAAGTTTCAAAGCACGCAGCACTAACAATCAGTGCGCCACCAATCAGGGTCATCACTGAGGGGCGTTCGTGCAGAATAATTATAGCCAGTATTGTGCCATAAAGGGGCTGTAAGCAAGAAATCAATCCAGCGGTTGCTGCTGATAAATGTTTTAAACTCGCTGCAAATAACGAATGCGGCATCGCAGTAAACACCACACCGGCAATAAGCAGCAATATTAAATCAGTATCATTAATTTCTGTTATGGGCACTTCAATAAAAGCACACAGCATCAGGCTTGCCACTAAGGTTTGGTAAAACATGGTTTGCGGTCCACCATACTCGCTAAAGTAGCGTTTATGAGTAATATTACGAAGAGCAAAAAATAATGCTGATACCACGCCCGTCACAACACCTAAAGTGATGTCATCGCCTAAATTAACGTTAGGGATCAATAAATAAATGCCAAAAATCACCACCACAGCACTTATTATATCTTTTGTTTTGGGCTTACTTTTATTAAATAGGGGTTCTAAAAATACCGTGATCACGGGATAGGTAAAAAAGGCTAACATGCCCACGGTAATTCCCGCCAATTGCATGCCTGCAAAATAGGTTACCCAGTGAATACCTACGGCAACGCCTAATAAAATGGCAATCACATAATCTTTAGCGCGATGCAGCTTAATTGGTTTTTTTTGCAAAGTTAGTAGCACACAAATTGCCAGCCCAGCGATAGCCGCGCGATAAGCGGTAATATCTAATGCATTCAAACCAATTAGCTTTGCGAATAAGGCGGTACCGCCAAATAAAAGGACAGCAATATGTAAATAAATTAAGCTTTGTTGTTGGGACTGCATTAAATTTCCAGGTCACTTTTTTTGGCTATATTAGCATTGCTTTTACACTCAGAAGATGAATTTTTCTATTTCATGACAAATGTCAGCCAAGTTAATGACATTTCACACTCTTATCTATTTTACCCACTGGCATAGTTACCTTACTTATATTGGAGGGTGTTATGAATTCTTTAATTTTAACAAGCTTAAGCATTAGCGATTTTTTAGAAACACTAAGTTTTACTATCACTTATGTAGATTGTTTTATGTTCGTATGCATTTTTATGTTATTTGTATTTATTAATAAAAAGAGTGCTATAAATAAAAATAATAGGCCAGAGGTATTGGTATGAGCTCGGTTAACAGGTTTTCTCAGCAAAGCGATAAAGATTTTTGGAAATATGGTCATTTAGTTTTTACCGGTTTTTATTTACTCCCGATGATCATTGATTTTGCTAACTTTACGGCTCATCAAATCACTCTGTCTTTAGCCTTTTATATTGCGTTTATATTGTTATATGTAAAAGCAATAAATTGCAAAAATGGGGGAGTAACTAAGTTATTTATCGCTATGTTACTGGTGTGTTTTAGTGCCACTTTTTATAGCGCTGGTACACCAACCTTATTTGGCTTTATAGCTTATGTAGCGGGCTATACATATAGCAATTATCAAAGAGTTTATGCCGCATTAGCGATAATTTTAACTGTTTTGCTAAGTTCCTATGTGGGCGATATAGCCAAGCTTGAGTACTTTTTAGCGGTGGCTTTAATTTTATGTGCGGCCCTATTTAGCTATGGTATAGCGGCAAAAAGAGAGCGCGAACATAAAAAGCGCGAACAAGAAAGCGCAAAGCAATTGGAGCAACTAGCAGCCATTGCTGAGCGTGAACGCATAGCCCGAGATTTACACGATATTTTAGGTCACTCACTGTCATCAATAGCTTTAAAAGCTGAGCTTGCGAATAAACTAAATCAAGGTGAACGATACGATCAGGCCAATAACGAAATAGCCCAAGTAGCAAACCTTGCAAGGCAATTGCTTAGCGATGTAAGAAACGCGGTAAGCGATTTAAAGCAACTCGATCTAGTGAGCCAAATCGCACAGCTAAAACAAACGCTTATAGCGCAAGGTTTTAACATAAAATTTAACGTTAATTTAGCGACCTTACCCGTTAAAGTAGAGGGCATTGCGAGCCTTATTATTAAAGAGTCGGTTACTAATTTATTACGCCATAGCAGTACAAAAAACGGTTCTATCAATATAGAGCAAACAAAGCAGCAATTAGTTATCAACGTTATTGATAATGCGCCATGCACTACATTAAAAGCAGGTAATGGTTTAAATGGCATTAAAGAGCGGGCTGAGCAATTAAATGGCAATGCAACATTTACCTGTGGCGACACATTTACTTTAACTGTTGTGCTGCCACTGAGTGCTGAGGATTTAAAATGATCAAAGTTTATTTAGTTGAAGACCAAGCGCTGGTTCGCGACGCAGTTGCAGCCTTATTAAGCCTTGATTTCAATATTGAGGTGATTGGTCAAGCAAGTAATGGCCAAGATGCGTTAAATGAAATCAACGCGCTTAGTGAAGACTTACACCCAGATATTGTTTTAACAGACATAGAGATGCCAAGCATGAATGGTATTGAGCTTAGTGAACAAATAGCCGCTAAGCACCCTGCAATTAACATGGTAATTATGACCACCTTTTCGCGAGCCGGTTATATTAGGCGTTCTTTAAGTGCGGGTGTTAAAGGTTTTATTTTAAAAGAAGCGCCAAGCGAAGAGCTAATCAATGCGCTTAAAAAAGTAATGCAAGGGCAAAAGGTGATTGACCCAGAGCTGGCAATTAACGCATTAGACGATACCGATCCACTCACAGATAAAGAACGCAAAGCGTTAAAACTTGCAAGTGATGGCTTAAAAACCAGCGAAATAGCAAAACAGCTTTATATAAGTGAAGGCACAACGCGTAATTATTTATCCGATGCAATTGCTAAACTCAATGCCACAAACCGAATTGATGCAGCACGTATAGCCCGACAAAAAGGGTGGTTGTAATTGCGCGAATATTTAAACGCTATGGCTTAAGCTCTCGCTTCTTTAATGGTTACAAAAATAGACGCTTTATAAATTTCATACAACGTATTACTATTCTATTTATAATTATAAAAGTAATGAAAAGTGCTAAAAGCGCAGCTACAAGCACTAAATGAGGGTCTAATGACAGCATTAATAGAAATTACCACGCAAGGAAGCACGGCTATCCTTACTATGAATACAGCAGAAAACCGCCATAATCCAACCTTTATAAACGAGTTTAATCAACACCTAGATACGATTGAGGCTAACGAGCATATTAAAGCGGTGGTGTTAACTTCAAGCAGCGATAAAAGTTGGTCGTTAGGCATTGATTTACAGTGGATGGCAAACCCTGACAACACACCACAAATAATTGCCGATTTTATGAACTCGATAGGTGCCTTGTTTAAACGTATTGTTACTTTTCCTATGCCTATTATTGCCGCGCTAAACGGCCACACTTATGGTAATGGTTCGGTACTGGCGTGTGCCTGTGATTTTAGATTTATGAAATCAGACAAAGGCTTCTTTTGTTTCCCCGAAGTCGATGTATTAGTGCCGTTTGTACCGTCTATGTTTCCGATTATTAATAAAGCGATTAATCCGCAATTTTTTAACCGCTTAGCCATGACCGGTGAGCGCGTTGATGCGCAAAAATTATTACAACATAACGTTATAGAGGCCACCTTTGCTGATGAGCAAGCCTTGCAAACGGGTGTGTTAGAGTTTGCGCAAAGCTTTAATAAAAATCGCTGGATATACTCTCAAAACAAAACCCAAATGAACAAACCAATACTCGATGTTATGGCTGCACAAGATGCGGCTTTTATTGAACACATCAGCACGCTATTGTGGAAGAAACTACAGCAAAAGTAAGCTGTTTATATAAAAGTGAGTAAACATCAGCACTTCTATTTTACTCACTTTTAAGCTCTTAAATTAAGTACATGTTAAGCGTTATTTAGTTATATTTTCACAAAATGCAAAAGGTAATAACGCTTTATTAAAAGTTTAATGGCTTTTACCTGTCTCATTGCGAGTATATGAGTTAAAATACTTACATAACCAACTAACAAGATAGTGAATGTCAAACCAAGATCCAAATCTCAGTCGAGAACAAGAAAAGTACGAAAACCCAGTCCCTAGTCGTGAGTTTATACTTACTCACCTGCAAGAGCGTTCCAAACCTGCTAACTACGCACAACTATGTGAAGAACTCGCAGTCAACGATGAAGAACGACAAATAGCATTTAAGCGCCGACTTCGCGCCATGGAGCGTGATGGGCAGCTGTATTTTAATAAATTTAAATGTTATGCCCTGATTGACGAAGCCGGTTTAACCAAAGGCAAAGTAGTCGGTCACAGAGACGGTTTTGGCTTTTTAGAAGTTGAAGGCGAGAGCAAAGATTGGTTTATTGCCAAGCATCAAATGAATATGGTGCTTCACGGTGACATCGTTCTTGCCAAAGGCACTAAACGCGGCTCAGGCTCAAAATGCGACGCACGCATCATCAAAGTACTTACTAATGAGCGAGCGCCTATTGTTGGCCGCTATTTTGTTGAGCATGGTATTGCCGTTGTTGTGGCTGAAGATCCGCGCATTACCCAAGACATTATTATTCTACCGGGTAACGAAAAAGGCGCGCGCCATAACCAAATGGTGCAAGTGCAAATAACCCAAAATCCAAGCCGTAATATGAATGCGGTAGGTAAAGTTATCGACGTACTGGGCGAGCATTTAGCGCCGGGTATGGAAATTGAAGTTGCGCTGCGTAATCACGATATTCCACACGTATGGCCTGAAGAGGTTGAGCAACAAGTTGCCCACTTAGGTGAATTTGTTGAAGAAGCCGATAAACAAGGTCGAGTTGATTTACGCGGCTTACCGCTTGTGACCATAGATGGCGAAGACGCTCGTGATTTTGATGATGCTGTATACTGTGAGCCTAAAAAGTCGGGTGGCTGGCGCTTATGGGTAGCCATTGCCGATGTATCACATTATGTAGGTATGAACACGCCGCTTAACAAAGAAGCGATAGAGCGCGGTAACTCAGTGTATTTCCCTGAGCAAGTTATTCCAATGCTACCAAAAGTATTATCTAACGGTTTGTGCTCGCTTAACCCTGAGGTTGATCGTTTGTGTATGGTTGCAGAAATGACCGTATCGCAAGAGGGTAAGCTCTCAGGTTATAAGTTTTACGAAGCGGTGATGAACTCACATGCACGTTTAACTTACACCAAAGTAAATGCCATTTTACATAACGATGAAAAGCTACGTAAAGAATACGCAGCTGTAGTGCCACATTTAACTGACTTACAGCAAATGTACATGGCATTAAAAGCAGCGCGCCAAGAGCGTGGTGCGATTGAGTTTGAAACACTCGAAACTCGTTTTGTATTTAACGCACAGCGTAAAATAGAATCAATTGTGCCGGTTATTCGTAACGATGCGCATAAGCTCATTGAAGAATGTATGATTTTAGCCAATGTTTCGGCGGCTAAATTACTGGAAAAACACGAAGCCAGTGCACTGTATCGAGTACACGATGAACCCGATAGCGAAAAGCTGGGTAACTTTACTCAGTTTTTAACTGAGCTGGGGATTGAAAGCACGCTAAGTGATGAACCAACCCCAAAAGAAATTACCCATGTGTTGGCTCGTTTAGGTGACCGCCCAGAGGCTGAACTTATTCAAACCATGTTGCTACGATCAATGAAGCAAGCGGTTTATCAGCCAGATAACATAGGCCACTTTGGTTTAGCATTATCGGCTTATGCGCACTTTACCTCGCCAATTCGCCGTTACCCAGATTTAGTGGTGCATCGTGCAATTAAAGCAGTATTAAAAGCACAAGGGCAGCAAACCTCTGGTGAATACGCTTATAGCGATGATGAAGTCGATCAACTTGGTGAGCAGTGTTCTACCACTGAGCGCCGCGCAGACGATGCCACCCGTGAAGTAGCCGATTGGTTGAAATGTGAATACATGCAAGATCATGTAGGCATGGAGTTTAACGGGGTTATTTCATCGGTTACTAACTTTGGTTTATTTATTCGTTTAGATGACTTACAAATTGATGGATTAATTCATGTTACTAATTTAGGTGATGAATATTTCCAGCATGATGCAGCTAAACATTGTTTGGTGGGTGAGCACACACATACGGTTTATCGTTTAGGCGACAAAGTCACTGTGCAGGTTGCCTCGGTAAGCTTAGATGATCGTCGTATAAACTTAACGCTTAAAGGCGATGTTGCCCAAGATCGTTATGCGCGTCGTCGTGCACCTAAAAAAAATGCTCCAGCGAGCGTTCGCTCACAACTTAAAGCCGGTAAAATCCCGGGTAAAAAGTCAGCAAGTGATGACAAAAAGCCAAAGCCGAGTAAAAAGCCTGCTGCAAAAGGCAAATCAGCGAGCAAATCAAAAGTAAAAGCGGATGACACCACCGCTAAGAAAAAAACCAAAAAGAAAGCGGTCAAAAAGCCTAAAAGACCAGGTAAAAATGCCCGTAAACGTAGTAGCCCAGGAGCAAACAATTCGTGAGTAATGAATTAATTTTTGGCTTTCACTCTGTTGAAGCAATTTTGGCAAAAGAGCCAGAGCGTTTTATAGAAATATACGCCCTTAAAGGACGTGATGATAAGCGCTTATCGCCGGTGATTGAGCAAGCGCGTCAGTTTGGTATTTCAGTACAGTTTATGCAACGAAAAGCGCTTGATAACAAAGCGAAAGATGAGCAGCATCAAGGCATTATCGCCAACGTGAAAGCGGCACGTGTGTTTAACGAAAAAGATCTTGATGAGATCATTGAACGCGAAGACACCCCGTTTTTACTGGTACTTGATGGCATTACCGATCCGCATAATTTAGGTGCCTGCTTACGTAGCGCCGATGCTGCCGGTGTTCATGCCGTGATAGTTCCTAAAGACAAGTCAGCAAAGCTTAATGGCACGGCACGTAAAGTGGCCTGTGGCGCAGCTGAAACAGTACCGCTTATTCAGGTTACTAACCTTGCACGTACATTACGTGAAATAAAAGACGCAGGTGTATGGGTTGTAGGCACAGCCGGTGAAACCGACACACATGTATTTGATGCCAGCTTAACAGGCCCAATGGCGATTGTGATGGGTGCTGAAGGTGAGGGCATGCGCCGCTTAACGCGTGAGCATTGTGATGTGCTCGTTAAAATCCCAATGGCAGGCACGGTTTCAAGTTTAAATGTATCGGTAGCAACCGGCATTTGTTTATTTGAAGTGTTACGCCAGCGCGCAGAAACAAATTAATCCTAAGCTAATTGCATAGGTATTAAAAAGCCGAGATTGATTTAATCAACCTCGGCTTTTTTGTACTTTTAAGTTATCGCTTTATTAAAAGCTGTAAGAGTAACCCATTTGTACTGAACGTGGCTTACCAGGTTGAATACCGCCATTTGCACGGTTAGCAATGTAGGTTTTATCAAACAGGTTATCAACGCTTAGGTATACTTTTTGATTTTCATCAATTAAGTACTTAGCTGCTAAATCCCATACTACACGGCTATCAATCGCATTTAAGCCTGAGTCAGAAAGGTCAGCATGTGCATCCGACACGTAACGCATTTGGCTGTTAATCACAAAGGCATTAAATTCTGCACCAAATGATAAAGCAACTTGGTTCTCTGGTACGTAAGGCATCGCATCGCCTTTTTCTACTGAGCCCCAAATTTCTGAATCAAACGTGTTTTTAAATTCTGAATCTGTGTAGGTGTAAGTTAGTTTAACTGGGAACGCAACTGATGCAGTATTAAACGTACGACCAGCGCTAAATTCAAAGCCCGATACTTCTACTTCACCGTAGTTGTATTGGTCACCAATGTTGTCATCGCTACAACCTACCGCAGCAGTACAGTTACCGTGCATGTTGTCGTAATCAGAGTAAAACGCAATTACTTCACCATTAAAACCGCCCGCATTAAAACGAGAGCCAAACTCGATGTTGACGCTTTCTTCTTCGTCTTGGTCGGCATTACCCGGTGCTGCAGGGGCGTAACCTTTTTGAATACCAGCAAGTAACGTAACATTGTCGTTAAGTGTGTAAGTAGCACCTAAAGACGGTACTAAAATTTCAGTATCGTTAGAGATATCTTTTGTTAAGCCTAGGCTACGGGTTGGATCTGACTTAGCCCACTCTTCACGGGTAATAGTTATGTCTTCATAACGAAGACCAGCACTCACTACTAATGCATCCATTGTCCATTCGTCTTGAATAAATAGCGTGCTTGCTTTTGCACTGTCTAAACGGTTGCTGTTAGAGCCTGGAGCGCCTTGTGAGGTAAGAGTCATGCTTAAATCTTGATTAAGCGTGTATTTGTCTTCCCACTGGAAACGATCCATTTCGTCTTCGTGGTAGCGTACGCCAACCGTAATGTAGTGATCGCCCGCTGGAATGTGTAATTCAGATTGCACACCTTTAGCTTGGTAGTCGCGGTTATTAGCTTTAACACCGATGTTTTCGATACCCTCAGCCGTTGGGTTTGCTTCAAATTCACTATATTGCTCAAGGTAGCTTTCGCTTACTTTACTAGCTTTGTACCAGTTACGGTGGAAGTCATTTAGATAAGCGGTTGCTAAAACTTCATAACCTTCACCAAAGCGATATGCATAGTTTACTTGGTATGCATTATGACGAGTGTTCATCTCATCGTTTTGCGATGCAGCGTAACGACGGTTAGGGTTTTCTTGGTAATCGGTATCAGTTAAGCCCATGTACGTTTCGTCTGATGTTTCTTCAGAGTACTTAGCTTTAAACTCAATGTTGTGGGCATCGTTTTCACCAAAGGTATGGCCAAACTTTACCAATACGTCGTTTTTTTCAAAACCAGTGTTGTCATCACCTACTGGCAATTCTTTAAAGCCATCAGCGCCGTAAGAAAACACTTCAATTAAGCCTGCAGTGTTGTTTTTTTCTTTTGCGAAGTAAGCGTGACCTTTGTAGTAACCATCGCTACCAAGGGCTGCATCTAGCATGCCTGTTGAGCTATTTGGCTCAGTTGGCAGGCTGCGAGAAAGTAAGTTTAGTACACCACCGGTTGTACGCGGGCCGTATTTAACAGAGGCAGCGCCTTTTAGCACTTCAATTGACTCCATACGACCCATAGTAGGGAAGTAGTAAGCCGATGGCGCAGAGTAAGGAGCCGGAGCAACAAGTACGCCGTCTTCCATCACAGAAATTTTGTCGTTACGGCCAGTACCTGTCCCGCGCATACCAATATTAGGGCGCAGGCCGTAGCCATCTTCTTCTTGAACGTATACACCTGGTACAGATGCTAATACGCGAGAAATATCGGTAAATTCGAATTTTTGCAATTCTGCATCTGAAATAAACGTAGCAGATCCTGGAATATCGTTAATAGCGGCTTGTGAGCCAATAACGGTAATTTGTTCAAAGTTACGCTCAACTTTGTCGGCATCTTTTGCCATTGCTGTTGTGCTCAAAGACAGCGCAACAGCTGCAGTTAACGAAGAAACTAAAAATTTATGTGACATTGATTACCCTAAAAATAGTTCAACTACTGAAATTGGCGTAATTTAAACATGTTAACGAATGAGAATCAATATTATTAAGTTTTACTATCATTTACATTTGTCGTAAAAATAGGCTGTTTTTATAACATTTTTAACTAGGTGTTTATTTTTGTTTTATAAAAACAGGGATAATGTATTGGCTGGTGGCGGTTAATTTGACCTGAACGCTGCTTGAGATAGATTTATTATCCAGAGTTCAGGTTATTTAAGCAGTGGGGTAACCTAAGCGCAGCTTAATAAACTCAGCGAGTTTAAACACGGCGTTTTCAGGTTCGCGGGCAGTTTTAACTAAACTAATGCCAATGCTACCGAGCGCAGGTAAATTTTTAGTGTGTAATTGATAGGTTAAATCGTTCGGCACCGTACTTCTTGCCAATACAGTAATACCTAAACCTTCTTTTAATGCCGCAATTAAACCGGTTAAATCGGCGTTGCTGTAAACAATACGGTATTTAATACCTGCTTTTTCAAGCGCTTGGGTTGCTCTGCGGCGATAAATACAGCCTTCAGGTGCTGTTACTAAGGTAACGGTTTCATTTTGCGCCATTGAAAGATCGCCAACCCACACTAATTGGTCTTGAATAAAAATAGGGAACTTTTCTGAGTCAAGCTGCTCATTTAGCGCCAGTACTAAATCAAATTGATCTTGGCGCTCATCCGAAAGTAAATGTTTACTCAAACGTGACTTCACTTCTAACGATACATCAGGGTAGAGCGCCACAAAGTCGCCAATAATAGAGGGTAAAATACGTGCTGCAAATTCGCTTGGGATCCCTAAGCGCACTTTACCAGTGACACTTTCTGAGGTGAATAACTGTAAAATGGCATCGTTATGTTGCACCATTTGTTTTGCCATAGGCAGTAACAGTTCACCATATTGATTAAGTACTTGGCGTTGTCCCTGCTTTTTAAATAATTTATAGCCTAATAAGTCTTCTAAACGTTTTACTTGTAAGCTTACCGCTGGTTGCGAAAGGCCAAGTAAATCGCCTGCTTTGGCAAATCCACCTACCTCAACCACCATAACAAATGTGCGTAAACTGTCGGTTGAAATGTTTTTCATATTTAAAATTACTATTTATATGGCTATATATATAAGTATTATTTATCAATTGATAAGTAATTACAATTTGTTGTTGTAAGCCTTGCGCAATATACTTTTGCTATTAAAGATAGATAGGTATTTGTTATGACTTTTAACCCGATAATGTTTGCCCGCCATAGCAACGCTAACAGCGCGGTTATTAATGCCTTACAAGCTAATAACAGCCATGTTGTTATTGATTTTAGCGGCAGTGAAGCATCGGTATTTTTAAGTGCTATTTTAGGTCATGACCTCACCAAACTAACCGCCAGTGGCTTTGGTTTTAAAGGCACATTGGATGGCGATTTAAATTCTGATTTTAGCTACGCCGTTTACTACTTTAGCGAAACCGCCTTTCGATTTGTACTCCCAGTAAGTGCCAGCTTGCAATTACAAGCACTCATTAACGAACAACAACTTAGGTACGATATCGACTTTGTGGTACGCACCGATTTAGCAACCTTTTCCTTAACCGGTAGCAACGCCTTTGATACCTTAGTTGATGCGTTTAAATTAACCCCTGGCTTACGCCTTGCTGATGCGCAGCTTTGTTATGGCGCGCAAAGTGGCGAAGTGTTTGTTACCGCGGTAGATAAAAACAACGAGCAGCAGTTTATAGTGATTGCTAAAACGCCTACGCTTGATAAGTGGCAACAGTATATGCAGCAACAAGGCTTTAGTGTTACGAACACCTAAGCTGTTTAATTCGTTAAACATATTTTTGTTAAAGATTACAATTTGGTAGGCGTATTAATGGCTACCATGTTATTCCCCCTCATTCAATTGAGGCCACGCCCACACACATGGGTTAATTTAAAAGTGAAGGAATATTATGACTTCTAAAACAGTATTACATGCAAAGCACATTGAAGCCGGCGCAAAAATGGTTGATTTTCATGGCTGGGAAATGCCAATTAACTACGGTTCACAAATAGAAGAACACAACGCCGTACGTAACGATGCAGGCATGTTCGACGTATCGCACATGACCATTGTTGATATACAAGGTGAGCAAGCACAAGCATTTTTACGCAAGCTTGTGGCTAACGACGTTGCTAAATTAACAGTACCTGGCAAAGCGCTTTACACCGGCATGCTTAACGAGCAAGGTGGTGTAATTGACGACTTAATTATTTACTACTTTAGCGAAACATTTTATCGCTTAGTGGTTAACTCAGCGACCCGTGAAAAAGACCTAGCACATTTAGCTAAGGTATCGAGCGATTTTGCAGTAACGGTTACTGAGCGCCCAGAATTCGCCATGATTGCGGTTCAAGGCCCTAATGCACGCGCTAAAACTGCCCAGGTTTTAAACGCAGACCAGCAAGCTGCAGTTGAAGGCATGAAGCCATTTTTTGGTGTTCAAGCCGGTGATTTATTTATTGCTACAACAGGTTATACTGGCGAAGACGGTTACGAAATTGTAGTACCAAACGAGCAAGCAGCCGATTTATGGCAGCAATTGCTTGATGCCGGTGTAGCGCCTGCGGGCTTAGGCGCGCGCGACACACTACGTTTAGAAGCAGGTATGAACCTTTACGGCCTAGATATGGACGAAAGCGTATCACCACTGGCAGCTAACATGGCATGGACTATTGCATGGGAACCAGAAGATCGTGACTTTATTGGTCGTGATGTTTTGGTAAAACAACGTGCAGAAAAAAGTACTCACAAGCAAGTAGGTCTTATTCTTGAAGAAAAAGGCGTACTACGCAGTGGTTCTAAAGTAATTGTTGATGGTGGCGAAGGTGTTATTACATCTGGCACATTCTCACCAACATTGGGCTATAGTGTTGCATTAGCACGTGTGCCACGTTCAACCGGCGACACAGCTCAAGTAGAAATGCGTAAAAAATTAGTTAACGTAAAAGTAGTTAAATCGGGCTTTGTACGTAACGGTAAATCAATAATCTAAATAATTTGGTTATACCAGTAAATAGGTCACCCTCATTTATTGGTATTCTCCCAATCTAAACCAAAGGATGAAACAAAATGAGCAATATCCCTAGCGAGTTAAAATACGCACCTTCACACGAGTGGGTTCGTAATGAAGGCGACGGCACTTACACTGTTGGTATTTCTGAGCACGCCCAAGAGCTGCTTGGCGACATGGTATTTGTTGAATTACCAGAAGTTGGCGACGTAGTCGATGCAGGCGAAGACTGTGCAGTAGCTGAGTCAGTAAAGGCAGCATCAGACATTTACGCACCAATTAGCGGTGAAGTTGTTGCTATTAACGAAGAGCTAGAAGATTCTCCAGAAACAGTAAACAACGACGCTTACGGCGACGGTTGGTTATTCCGCATTAAAGCATCTGACGAATCTGAAGTTGATAACTTGCTCGACGCAGAAGGCTACGCACACACTATTGACGAAGAGTAATCGTTAATTAGTTAAAAGCCCCTCTGTTTAAAACATTGGGGCTTTTATGATTTTACAGCTTATTACCATACTCAGTAAGTTGCCAAATCATCACATATTTTAATCAATACTAGTTACCCATTAGTATTTAGGATCATAGGAATCTGGACACATGTCAAACGCCAAATCTCTTGAAAAATTAGAGCAAAAGCAAGATTTTATTCGCCGCCATATTGGGCCAAGCCCAGCGCAAGTAAACGACATGCTTAGCGCTCTTGAAGTATCGAGCGTTGAAGAGCTGATCGGTCAAACTGTACCTGCTGGTATTCGTCTTGAGCAAGGTCTTAATATCGGCGAAAGCCGTACCGAAGTTGAAACACTAAGCTACTTAAAATCAGTAGCAAGCAAAAATAAAGTTTTCAAATCGTATATTGGCCAAGGCTACCACCCAACTCACGTACCGCACGTAATTTTACGTAACGTACTTGAAAACCCTGGTTGGTACACAGCGTACACACCGTATCAGCCAGAGATTGCACAAGGGCGTTTAGAGTCACTATTAAATTTCCAGACTATGACCTTAGACATTACCGGCCTAGATCTAGCAAGTGCTTCACTGCTTGACGAATCAACTGCTGCAGCCGAGGCAATGGGCCTTGCAAAACGTGTATCTAAAGCTAAAAAAGCCAATGCGTTCTTTATTGCCGACGACGTACACACGCAAACCATTGACGTAGTGAGCACCCGAGCAGAGCAATTTGGTTTTGAAATTATTGTAGGTAAAGCCGCTGATGCCGTGAACCACGACATTTTTGGTGCGTTATTTCAATACCCGTCAACATCAGGCGAAATTGTTGATATAACTGACCTAATTGCTGGCGTACAAAGCAAAAAAGCGATTGCCTGTGTGGCAGCCGACATCATGAGCTTACTACTATTAAAAGCACCAGGTAAATTAGGCGCCGACGTAGTACTGGGTTCAGCACAACGTTTTGGTGTACCAATGGGTTACGGCGGCCCTCATGCTGCATTTTTTGCAACACGTGATGCGTACAAACGTTCATTACCAGGTCGTATTATTGGTGTATCAAAAGACCGTTTAGGTAACGATGCATTACGTATGGCAATGCAAACCCGTGAGCAACACATTCGCCGCGACAAAGCCAATTCAAACATTTGTACTGCGCAAGTATTACTAGCGAACATGGCGGCGTTTTACGCGGTATACCATGGCCCGCAAGGCTTAAAAACCATTGCACAACGCATTCACCGTTTTGCTGATATTTTAGCAACTGGCTTAAAAGCAAAAGGTGTGGCACTTAAGCACACTACTTGGTTTGACACATTAACAGTAGTTGATGAAAATAAAGCCGACGTGATTGCGCGTGCTGTGGCTAAAGGCGTTAACTTTGCTGCTAACCATGCAGGTGAATACTCAATTTCAGTATCAGAAACCACAACACGTGCAGACGTTGCCGAGTTATTTGATATTATTTTAGGCGAAGGCCACGGCCTAAGCGTAGATGCAATTGCCGCGGATGTTGAAGCAAATGGCAGCGACTCTATTCCTGCAAGCCTAGTGCGTGATGATGAAATTCTAACGCATCCAAACTTTAACAGCTATCACAGCGAAACAGACATGCTTCGCTATATTAAGCGCCTTGAAAACAAAGATTTAGCGCTTAATCATTCTATGATCTCGTTAGGTTCATGTACCATGAAACTAAACGCGACCGCTGAAATGATCCCAATTACCTGGCCTGAATTTGCAAACCTTCACCCATTCTGCCCGCTAGACCAAGCAGAAGGTTACCAAATAATGATTAACGAGCTACACGATTGGCTAGTTAACATTACCGGTTACGACGCGGTTTCACTGCAACCAAACTCAGGTGCACAAGGTGAATACGCAGGCCTAATCGCCATTCGTAAATACCACGAGTCACGAGGGGATGCGCACCGTAATGTATGTTTAATTCCAAGCTCTGCGCACGGTACTAATCCAGCGTCGGCACAAATGGCGAGCATGAAAATTGTGGTTGTTAACTGTGATAAACACGGTAACATCGACATGGAAGACTTAAAAGCAAAAGCTGCTGAGGTGTCTGAAAACCTATCATGTGCCATGGTAACGTACCCATCTACCCACGGTGTATACGAAGAAACGATTCGTGAGTTATGTGAAATTGTTCACCAGCATGGTGGCCAAGTTTACATGGATGGCGCAAACATGAACGCGCAAGTAGGTGTTACTAGCCCAGGCTTTATTGGCTCAGACGTATCGCACTTAAACTTACACAAAACCTTCTGTATTCCACACGGCGGCGGTGGCCCAGGTGTTGGCCCAATTGGTGTTAAATCGCACCTTGCGCCATTTATGCCAAACCACAGCGTAATTAACGTACCAGGTACTAATGAAGGAAATGGTGCAGTATCGGCAGCGCCTTACGGCTCTGCAGCTATTTTACCTATTTCATGGGCTTACATTGCTATGATGGGCTCTGAAGGCTTAAAACAAGCGACAGAAATGGCGATTGTAAATGCTAACTACCTAAGCAATGAGCTTAGCAAGCACTTCCCAATTTTATACCGTGGCCGTAATAATCGCGTTGCTCACGAATGTATTATTGACCTACGACCATTAAAAGAAGCCTCAGGCATTACTGAAATGGACGTTGCTAAGCGCTTACAAGATTACGGTTTCCACTCACCAACGATGTCGTTCCCAGTAGCGGGCACATTAATGATTGAGCCAACAGAATCTGAGTCTAAGGGCGAGATTGACCGCTTTATCGAAGCGATGGTATCGATTAAAGGTGAAATTGATAAAATCATTTCAGGTGAATGGTCTATCGAAAACAACCCACTGGTATTTGCACCACACACACAAGCTGATGTGTTAGGTAATGAATGGGACCGAGCGTATGACCGTTTTTACGCTGCATTCCCAGTACCAGCAGTTGCTAAAGATAAGTTCTGGCCAACGGTTACGCGTATCGATGACGTATACGGCGACCGTAATTTAGTATGTGCATGTCCTCCGATTGAGACATACCGCGACTAATTTTTGAACTTTAATGGGTAGTAAGTTCCACTGTAGAGTGGGGATTTATCGAAATTATAAAAGCCGTTGCAGCAATGCAGCGGCTTTTTTGTGCGTGGTGAAAAACCATTTCAAATACTTATGTAGGTTGGGTTGAGTGAAACGAAACCCAACGATTCTCCAATATCATTACCATCTCCCAAGCACGTAAATATGCATTGTATGTAGGTCGCTCTTTAGGCATGTGTGATTTAACACAGGAATAATAGGTATCACCGTAGGCGCTGAGCTTGCTGGCGTGCGTGGTTTGTAGGTTGGGCTTTAGCCCAAAAAGTTGTATCAACTTGGCTGATTGTTTTTTTTGCAAGTTGCTAACTTTTGCTTGGATAAATCCGTGACCTAAATTAGAAACCTTATTCAAGGTTTCTTGCCAGATTGCTGGCGGCAACCAAGGGGCGGCTACCGCCGACCTCCCCTTGGAACCCCACGGCGCCCCGAACATCACGCTGTTTCCTTCAAATAATTAATTGATGTGAACGTAAACGGCGAAGATAGGCCATCCATGGCCTAGTTTCGCCTTATCGCGCATCCATGCGCGACATTACTCATCAATTGCTTATTTTCAGGGCGTGATGACGGGGGAGGGGGTTAAACGTGAGATTGGTGTTTGGTCTTGGCAAGAAACAAGACCTGACCCTCTGTATTTCCTCTAGGTTGGGAAGAGTGAAACGAAACCCAACAAATCCCAAATATACTTACTCGCTCTAAAGCCAAGAGTATGTGTTATTTCTTGTAGGCGTTTAGCTTGCTGACGTGCGGGCGATAGCCCGAATAAGTATTTGAATAGGTGCTTGGAATTACTATTACAGATAACGCGAATATGTTTAGCACTTCTAGAAATAGAAACCTTATTCAAGGTTTTGTCGCGCTGGCGACGGCAGCCAAAGAGGGGCTGCCGCTGGTCCCTCTCTGGACACTCTCAGCGCACCCGAGTATCACGCTATTTCCTTCAAAACACAATTGATGTGAACGTAAACGGCGAAGATAGGCCATCCATGGCCTAGTTTCGCCTTACCGCGCATCCATGCGCGATATTACTCATCAATTGCTTATTTTCAGGGCGTGATGACGGGGGAGGGGGTTAAACGTGAGATTAATGATTAATAATTGGTCTAGGTAAGAAGTAAAACTTGATCCTTCGAATTATTACAAAATTATATTTTCCAATCGAATAGGGGGCACCCATTAGAAAGTTCCGGTCAAGCAGACAGCTGTGTTTCCTTGATCTTTTTATTCAAAAACCAAGTGTTCTTATTTTAAACTCTATTTATTAAGTGCTTAGTACTGATGAATAAGTACAATAGTTAAAATTTATTTATTTTAATTTTATATTTACAAGGAAGTTGTTTATATGAATGATGTAACGCCATTTTTATATATTGCTATTTTAGCTTTTTATTTTTTACACAAAAACGAAGAAGGTAAAATACTAGTACCGATCTTTGCTTTTGCAGCAATACCGTTATTTAGTAATGACTACTGGCTATGGTTTAAGGTGAGTATAGGGCTGAGCATCTATGTTTTAATGGTAGAAAAAGCTAAGGCCGGATATACAGGAGGTGGGGCCGTTTCAGCATTCGCTATATTTTTTATAGGGGCTTATATAGTCAGTATTGTTATTAATACAGTTATATCCGTAACGGCTAATAGCATTTTTTAATTGTATATAGTCCATAGAAAGACCAAAGGGCTCACCCATTAGAAAGTTCCGGTCAAGCAGGCAGCTGTGTTTTCTTGATCTTTTTATTCAAAAACCAAGTGTTCTTTCTGTTTAACTCTATTTTAATATGACTACGCATCCAGCAATGACATCGATTGTCGTGAATATGCACAATTGCTTGGATAAAGAGGGCTATGAGAATTAGATCACTTTAATTAAGGCCCTTGGCTTTTGCCTCAGTCATCGTTTAGTACCAATGTCAGTCCAGTTGAACTGATGAGTAACTATGTGTATTTATCGCCATTGTTTTACTTTGTTGCTATTTATCCCCCTCTTATTTGAAAGCTTCCGCTGCTTATAGTTTTTGCGTATTACCGATAAACCTATCTGGCTATTCTAATAAAAAAACAACACAAGATAGGTAAAACAATGAATAATACACAGCTAGATAACCAGCTTAAAACACAAAAACGTATCAACCTTGGTTTAACAGTAACAATGGTAGCGCTTGCCAGTTATGTTGGCTTTTTTCAACCTAAAGCCACTGAGTTTGAAGAGATCAGTGTTGAGCGCATCAATATTGTAGAGAAGAACGGTTTAAACCGTATGGTATTGGCTAATTCTGATAAGTCACCCGGAGGTGTTAAAAATGGCAAAGAAGTGTTCAAGTCTGATAGCCCTCGACCAGGGATGATCTTTTATAACGACGAAGGCACTGAAAACGGCGGGCTTATTTTTAGAGGGCAAAAGGTAAACGATAAAGTGAATCATGGCTTACATATGTCGTTCGACCGTTATAACCAAGACCAAACCTTGATGATGCAACACATCGAGATGGAAAATTACATGATCAGTGGTTTGACAGTCATGGACAGACCAAACACAGACTTAGATTTTGAAATGACCAATCGCTACCTCGAAGCCCAAAAGAGAGAAGACATTGAAACGATGCAAGAGATTGAAAAATATCTAACAGATAATAAACTACTTGGCGCACGAAGAGCCTTTTATGGCACACTAAATGGTGATTCACGCTTGCAACTGAATGATGCTAACGGTCAGAAGCGTATTCAAATGGTGGTGACCAAAGCGGGTGAAGCCAAGCTAGAGTTTCTAGATAAGAGTGGAAAGGTTATTATGAGCCTACCTGATTCAATAGCAGAATAAAAAAAGGAAATATATTATGCCTAAGAGTGTTAACTACCTAGTTTTATTTATATTTTCATTTTTAATCGTATTGTACGCAGCGCTATTGAGCACCCCTGTAGGTGAGTCGTTAACTATTCACTTTGACGCGCCGGTTTGGATGTTTTTACAGTGTGTGATAGCGCAGTGGTTAACACTCAAGGTATACCGAACACTAAAGCAGAAACAGCAGTCACTGGTGAGTTACATCTCTAAGGTGTTCATCGTGAGTAATGTGGTATTTACCTTATGCATTTCGGTATTTATTACGTATTTAGAGAGTCTGATCGGTATTCAAAAAGTTGACTCTATGCATGTTATTGCTACTTTTGGCATGAGTTCGTTGTTACACATGTTAGTCGCTGCGTACAGTATCGCATTCGAATTGGTTACCCGTTTGCAGGCGCAACAAGCAGCTTTGGCAAATAAAGAAAAGGCTTTGTTAGATAGCCAAGTAAAAACCTTACAGCAACATATTGATCCACACTTTTTATTTAATAATTTGAATGTGTTATCGGCGTTGATATTAAAGAGCCCTGAAGAAGCCGAAGAGTACTTAGAGACTTTTAGCAACATCTACCGCTATATATTAGAAAACAAGTCAAAAAACTTAGTACCTCTGGCTAAAGAGCTGGTGTTTATTAAAGATTACATGGCTTTGATTGAAACGCGATTTAATGGCCTTTATAGGTTGCGTATAAATGTGGATAACGCGCTTTTAGCAAACCGTTATGTGATCCCATGTTCGCTACAATTGGCAATTGAAAACGCGGTTAAGCATAATGGTGCCACGGTTGATAACCCCCTCGATATTCACATAAACGTAGAAGTAGATGACATTGTGGTAACCAATAATTTAAACGAAAAAGAATATAAACCCACGTCAACAGGGCTTGGATTAACGCATTTGCAAGCTCAGTGTCAGGCGGTTTTTAATAGGCAGTCTCACATAGAGAAGAACGAATCAGCGTTTGTACTCACTGTACCAATGACATCAGAAGTGGCGTTATGAAAGTTGTTATAATTGAGGATGAGCCATTAGCGGCACAAAAATTAAGTGGTTATATTACACGGTATTCAGCAGAATGTGAGGTGATTAAAGTACTCACTCAGGTGGCAGAGGTAATTGACTATTTACAGAACGATCCTGAGGTAGATTTAATCTTTTCAGATATAGAACTGTTGGATGGGGAAGTATTTAGTGCCTTTGACGAAGTTGACTTACCATGCCCTATTATTTTTACCACCTCTTACAATGAGTTTTGGACGCAAGCATTTGATAATCAGGGCGTAGCATATTTACTTAAACCATTTACCTACAAGCGTTTTGTTAGTGCTATGAGTAATTATGAGCAGCTGAGACGCAATCTCGTCAATACTATCAAGCCTAATGCAGTAGCAACTAAACGCTATAAAAGTCGCTTCTTTTTAAAAAAAGGTCAGGTGGTCGATATTCTCAAAACAGAAGATGTGGTCTGCATTCGCGCCACTTCGGGCGTATTGTCAGCCTATGATAATCATGGCAAGCACCATTTGCTTACGGGCAACTCAATGACCGAGCTAGAAGCTCAGCTCGACCCAAGTCGCTTTTTTAGAGTTAACCGCAGTGAAATAGTGAATATTAATTATGTACTTTCATTTGAAAGCTATGCTAAAGAGACATTAGCAGTTAACTTGCAACATATGAGTGAGCCACTAATCACCAGCAAAACACGTACAAGTGACTTTAGAAAGTGGTTAGCTACCTAAATAGCTATAATCGAGGTAATGGTTTTACTTGCTACCTTGAGAATCAAAGGGGTCACCCATTAGAAACTTCCATTCAAGCAGGCTGCTGTGTTTTCTTGATGTTTTTATTCAAAAAACCAAGTGTTGTTACTTTTTAAACCAATTTAAATATGGCTATGGACCTAGTAATGGCCTCGATTGGTGAGAATACGCGCTATGGCTTGGGTAGAGAACGCCCTATAAATTTGAGCCTTTGGTTATCGCCTCTGTCATCGTTTAGTGTCAGTATGATTTTCAGCCTCACTCACGCATTCAGCCATATCAATTGAGCCTGTAAACGGTGTCTTTCTTTCATAACAAAACGAGCCGTTTTATATAGGAGACTGTTAAAAAAGCACTAAAACTGATAAAACTGTACTTTGCAAAATTTTAATTGCATTGAATGTATAGGCATTAACTTTATTAAGTGCATGCCATACCAAGCAAAGGGAGAAGCAATGAGCTCTGATAGCAACTATATTCGCAGACTATTAGCAACCATTGGCATTACAGCTTTAGCAATAGGCTTATTTATGCTGCTGTGGCAATTATCGTATGTGTTATTGCTTATATTTGGCGGGATTTTATTTGGTGTTTTTTTAATAGGGCTTGCGAGCCTGTTACAGCGTTGGCTACCTTTACCCAGATGGGGACTGGTACTGCTTGTTACTGCTACCGTATTGGGGTTATTAATACTTGCTGGCTACTTGGTTGGTCCCGCTATTATGGATCAGTTGTTACAGCTTAGAGAGCAAATAACTGGTGGGGTAAAACAGTTAGAAGGTTACTTGAAGGGTAAAGAGTGGGGCGAGGCTCTGCTTCAGTGGGCGCAAGGGCAATGGGAACAAGCACCACTTTCACCAAGAAAGCTGATGGGGGAAGTTTCCGGGGTCTTTTCTACTTTATTTGGTTCACTTGCTGATATATTTGTTATTTTATTTATTGGTTTTTACCTCGCACTGCACCCTGAACCTTATAAAAAAGGGGTGCTATTTTTATTTCCAAGTGATAAACGCAGCCGCATAAATGAAGTAATGCACAGTGTATATTATGCATTGAAGTTATGGTTAATGGGCCGTGCAACATCAATGATTGTGGTCGGGCTTTTAACCGCGTTAGGTTTGTGGCTTATTGATATGAAATTGATAATGGCGTTGGCATTGCTTGCGGGTTTGTTATCATTTGTGCCATTTATAGGGCCTATTGCCGCTTTGATACCTGCGGTATTAGTCGCGTTACTCAATAGCCCAACCCAAGCTGCGTATGTACTAGTCGTGTACGGTGTTGTACAAGTGCTCGAGAGTAATGTAATAACACCGTTTGTACAAAGAACAGCTGTTTCATTGCCGCCAGCAGTTATGCTTGGTGGGCAATTATTGATGGGCGCTATGTTTGGAATTCATGGCTTGGCGCTTTCAACGCCGTTGTCAGTATCAATTATTGTCACAGTGCAGATGCTCTATATACGGGATGTTTTAAAAGAGAAAATCCAACCATTAGGGCAGTGATACGTTAAAGAAAGTGGCAAGTTATATAAATATAATTTGCCACTTTTTATGCCTATTAATTAACAAGTTACTCTTTAGCCAACATAAAACATATTGGTTAGATGGCTGTTTAATGTTGAGCGGCGAGGTTTGCTTTTACTCTGCAGCATGGGGTAAAACAAATGAGAGTGTGGCTAAATGCTCTGTTTTATCAAATACATTTAAATTTGTGCTTTTTTCGTCATAGATTGCGGCTACTACGTTTAAGCCTTGGTTACGCAATGGCAATGTGACCAAGCCGTCATCATTACTAACTATTGGCTCTTGATCTGGGTCGTTTACTAAATCATTGATTACTTTAGCGCCTTGAACCGCTTTGCTATTGAAAGTTATGCTGTAGCTGACTATTGCGCCTTTTTGATCTGAAAATTCGTTACCTACAGGTAGGATTTGTAATTGCTGATTTTTAAGTGCAGGTACTTGGGCAAGCGGGCCACGCAAATGTACTGAGTACTTTTTAGTATGTTCGCTTAATAGTGCATTGGGGATTTCATCTCGACCTTTAGCAAACCATTCACCTTCTTTTGTTTTACTCCATAACCCATTATCGAGCATACCAGTAACCGCATAAACGCTTTTATCACTTAGCAGCATCATAGGCCCTGATTCAATAAGTTTTACGTTTTTTAGTTGCCAGTTTTTATTATAGCCAGTAATGCTTTTAATTTTATTTTGTCGTTTTACGGTATCTAAATCTTGTGCGCCTTCGCCATATATAAAGGCTACCTGTGATGAGCGCTCTGCAAACCATATTGCATGAGCCTGTGCTTGTTCGCTGTATGCGCTTGATATTGAAGTGACTAATGCCATGCAGGCGAAAGGTAATATTTTCATTTTTTCTCTAAATTTAAGGAGGTATTTATTTTTCGATGTTGAATACGTTTAACTCAAAAATAAAAACAACCCCTAATAACTTTGTAAAATTTGTTGCTGTAGGGTAGCTCTTTTTATTCTGCTTGTATATTATTGCAAATAACAATTATTACCATTTGCATTTCGTGCTTGTTTAATCGGCTCTAGTTAAAAAATTTTTTAGTGAAAACTTAACCGATTAAGCTTGTATGATATCTAAGAGATAGAATGAACTTAATAAATCGATACCAAATATCAGCCCTAACAATTGCTATAAGTACCATTTTAGCGCCTTCTGTATACGCAGCTTCAGCATCAGATAACATTGAGAAAATAGCGGTTTCGGGGGTTAGACAAGCTTTTCGTGGCGATGTGCCTTTAAGCGAGCAACCACAAAGTATTGAGTTTATATCAGCAGAAAACCTCGATGACGCAGGAGTGACTACACTCACCGATATATTTGATTTAACGCCGAGTATTTCTGAACAAAATGATTTTGGTGGATTGTGGGAAAGCTTTGCAATACGTGGGTTAGTAGGCGATGAGAATATTCCTTCAGGCTTTTTAATTAATGGTTTTTCATCGGGTCGAAGTTTTAGTGGTACCCGCGATACTAGCAATATTGATTATGTAGAAGTGATGAAAGGGCCTGGCTCAGCTCTTTATGGCCGTTCTGAGCCTGGCGGTACTATTAATATCATCACTAAAAAGCCACAGTTTGAAGAACAAGGCTCTTTGAAAGTATCTGCAGGGAGCTGGCAAAGTTATCGCGCTGAAGGCGACTACACTAATGCAATTAATGATCAAGTTGCTTTTAGAATAAACGGTGCAATTGAAGATGGTGAGGGTTTTAGAGACTACCACGAAAATAAAAAAACAGTGATCACACCTTCAGTTCTTTGGTTAATATCCGACACAACAAAATTAAATTATGAACTAGAATATGTTGATCAGAGTGTGACGTTTGACCGTGGTATAGTTGCTCTAGATGGGAAGATAGACGCATTACCTATTGAAACGTTTTTAGGTGAGCCAAGCGATGAACCAACAGAGGTTGATGCGATTTCTCATCAACTGACCTTTGAGCATCAAATAGGGCAATGGTCACTTTTAAATGGGCTTAGCTATAGCGATTCTAAATTTATAAGCGAATCGAGTGATGCTGAACTCGCCCCTAGCAGGCAGCTTTATTTTACTGATGGCGAAACCTTAAGTCGGCAACATAACGAGCGTGATTTTCAAACTAAAAACATCTCAGCGCGCACTGAGCTAAGTGGTAGCGTTACTGCTGCTGGGTTTACCCATCACTTATTAATTGGCGCAGATGCCAGCAAGTTTGATTTTGACAAACTCTGGTACAGATACCGCCCTACGCTTGAAGATACGCGCTATGCAATCAATATGTATAACCCCGAGTATGGGCAAACAGCACCCGAAGGCTCACTTTTATTTAACAGCACTGAAGTACAGCACAGTTACGGGGTTTATATTCAAGATCAAATCGACCTCACTGAGCAGTGGAAAGTACAAGTAGGCGGTCGTTATGATTGGTTTGATCAGCAAATAGATAATCACATTAATCAAAGTCAGTCTAAAAGCAATCAGAGTACATTTAGCCCACGAGTAGGCTTAGTGTATGCTTACTCAGACGACATACAGTATTACAGCAGTTACTCGGAAGGTTTTAGGCCAAACAGTGGTTACGATATAAATGGTGATGCATTTGAGCCAGAATCAACAACCTCTATTGAGGCGGGTGTTAAATTTAGCACCGATACCCTAAATGGTAGCTTTACAGTATTTAGCGCCGAAAAAAGCAATATGTTGACCACAGATTTGCAAGCAGGCGTGTCGACGGCGTTAGGCGAGGTAACTAGCGAAGGCGTTGAGTTTGATTTACACGGTTATATTACAGAGCGCACGTCATTTGATTTTGCCTATACCTACACCGATGCAAAAACAGCAAACGACACGGTTAATACAGATTGGTGGGTAAAATTACCAAAAGGTAGCCCTTTACTTAATATTCCTAAACACAGTGCAAATGCGCGTATTAAAAGAGAATTAAATGATTTAATCGATTTAAATGCAAGCGTTGGTATAGCTGTTCAGTATGAGGGGGAGCGCTTAGGCGAAACCATAGACCCTTCGTATTACTTACCTTCGTATACGTTGGTGAATTTGTTCGCAACTTACAACGTTAATGAAGATGTGATGGTAAAACTGAACATTAATAACGTGCTTGATAAAGAATATTACTCAAATTCTTACTCTGCAATTTGGACTCAACCCGGTGAGCCAGTTAATTATAAGCTGAGCTTAAAATATAGCTTTTAATTTATCCTTGGGGCAGGCTTAACGATGCTTGCCCCATCACTCTATTCAGGCTGTGCATCTGTTCCAAGTAAAGTGTCAATATAAGCGAGTTCTTCGCTAAAAATGCCACAAAAAAATGCGCTTTGTTCAATTATTGCAGCGTCATTAGGCTGGGCTTTGTAGCTTTGCTGGCACCTGGCAAGTTCGCGGGTTAACCACGAGCACTCATTACTTGCAGTGTTTATAGCTGCTTTTAAAAAAGAGGGCCATTTGATTTTTTGTAAATTAAAGCGATAGAGCATTACAGCGATACAGCCATAGGCTTGTTGTTCTTGTGATGGTGGGTTATCACTCGTTACTACGTCGCTGTTTAACAGTTTACTGTTGATAAGTGCTTGTTGCAGTGCGACCTGTTGTGATTGACTTAAAAAGCTTGTTGTCATAATGCGTGAGTAGCCCTGGTTACAATAGAAAATAGCATTTTGTATTAAAGGCTAAGCAAGGCGTTTTATGACTCATGCAGCACCGAAAAAATGCAACAACAGTGATAACAAAATTGGCCTGACTCTTTACTGAATTATTAAAATACAATTGTAATTGATTGGATAGTTTTGAAGTATATTAGCATCAATATTTTAATATCAATGCAGCGCATAACTGAGTTAGGTAATTGACTAAATAATCACTATTAGATGCGTTTTTAAAGGAATAAAGATGTTTTTATCATTTTTTAAAAATCTTTTATATTGTTTATATAGTAATTTACTCGGTTAAATCTATCACTCATCCGCAGAGACAGATGTTATTGCTTAAGGTGCTTTATCAGTTGAGTTATCAATCTGCGCTAGGTGTTACTGAAAAATAAGAGTTATATACTTTATCAAGGTGTGGGCGTTATGCAGTAAGCCGTTTAAAGAAACTATGCCCAGATAAAGCGAGTAAATTTTTATTACCTAAACTGACATGTACAAAAGCAGAACGCTATTTTAAATAAGAATAAAGCCGAGTAACATTTACGTTCAAACCTTTCTGAGCCCTCAATAAAGACAAAGTCCTCACTAAATCTATCATTGTAAAAATACAGTAATAATGAAAATCAGAATAAAATGATGCTCTGGGGAAAGCTTACATTAGTTGTGTAATTTTTATAGTTTGTATTGGTAAAATATTTTCATTCCTTTCTTAGCTATTGATTTTAAAGCTATTTAGATATGGTCTTTTTTTTGCTTGGTTGTTGTTTTTTAACCCTTTAAAAATATAGCAATCAAAAAATCATATAAGGAAGAAAAGTTATGGCAGAGTCATTTAAGTACGCAAATAATAAAGGACATGCAGGAGAGCTTCATCAAAAAGCTAATAAAGACCATCCCGTAATGACAACCGCACAAGGTTGCCCTATCAGTGATAATCAAAATTCATTAAAAGCTGGTCAACGCGGACCAGGACTATTGGAAGATCATGTGTTACGAGAAAAGTTGTTTCACTTTGATCACGAGCGAATTCCTGAGCGAGTTGTTCACGCAAGAGGGTATGGAGCACATGGTTACTTTGAAACGTATGATGCTTTAGATGATTTGACTTCTGCTGATATTTTTCAACGTAAAGGTGAAAAAACACCTGTTTTTGCACGCTTTTCAACAGTGGCGGGTAATCAGGGATCGCCTGATTTAGCACGTGATGTGCGAGGTTTTGCCGTTAAGTTTTATACGCAGGAAGGTAATTGGGATCTGGTAGGCAATAATATCCCAGTTTTTTTCATTCAAGACGCGATGAAGTTTCCCGACCTTATACATAGCGCAAAAGCAGAACCAGATCGTGGTTTTCCACAAGCGCAAACAGCCCACGATAATTTTTGGGATTTTGTAAGTTTGTCGCCAGAATCCATGCACATGGTTATGTGGGCAATGTCAGATAGAGCTATCCCGCGCTCATTAAGGTTTATGGAAGGATTTGGCGTTCATACTTTTAAGTTTATTAATGCACAAGGTGAAGAAAAATTTGTTAAGTTCCACTGGAAACCTAAAGGCGGTATGCAGTCAGTGGTTTGGAATGAGGCATTGAAATTAAATGGCGCTGATCCTGATTTTCATCGTCGTGATATGTGGGAATCAATTAATAGTGGAGACTATCCAGAATGGGAGTTGGGCATTCAAGTATTTGATCAAAAATTTGCTGAAGAGTTCGAGTTCGATGTTTTTGATGCCACTAAACTGATACCCGAAGAGCAAGTACCAGTTAAAATTATTGGTAAAATGGTGCTCAATCGAGTCGTAGACAACTTCTTCGCAGAAACCGAACAGGTTGCATTTTGCACACAGAATATAGTACCAGGACTTGATTTTACTCCTGATCCTTTATTGCAAGGCCGTAATTTTTCTTACCTAGATACACAAACCAAACGCCTAGGTGGGCCTAATTTCACACAAATTCCTATTAATGCAGCAAAATGCCCGATGAGACATTTTCTTCAAGATGGCCACATGGCAATGCAGAACCCTAAAGGCCGGGTTAACTACGAACCTAATTCATTCAGCGGGGGTGAAAACAACCCGCGAGAGTGCCCTGTACACGGATTCAAAAGCTCAGAATCTGAAACTGACGGTGGTAAATTACGCTATCGCTCAGAAACATTTAGTGATCACTATAGCCAAGCACGACAATTTTATTTAAGTCAAACCGACGTTGAGCAAACGCATATTCAAGACGCTTTAATTTTTGAGTTATCTAAAGTAGAGCATTTACGTATTAGAGAGCGCGTGGTTTCTCATCTGTTAAACATTGATAACAAGCTTGCTGAGCAAGTTGCATTGGGTTTAGGTTTACAAACTATGCCAGATGCGGCAGAAGCGGCGCTTGATACCCGTCAAGATTTACCAGTGTCTGATGCGCTAAGCATTTTAAAAAATGCGCCAAATACATTTAAAGGCAGGAAGCTTGGTATATTAGTAAGTGATGGTTTTGATGCTGAAACCTTTAATTTATTAATACAAAGCCTTAAAGAGGAAGGTGCAAGCCATGAAGTTATTGCGGCTCAAGTTGGTGGTGCTAAAAATAGTAAGGGCGAGATTGTTGAGGCCGATCAGGTGATTAACGGCGGACCTTCGGTGCTTTACGACGCAATAGCTCTGCTTACCACTAATGAAGGCGCCAAAAAGCTTGCTGAAATACCGGAGGCGAAAGATTTTGTCAGTGATGCTTATGCACATATGAAGTATATCGGCTTTAGTGATAAAGCAGCTCCTTTAATCGAGGCTACTGGTTTAAATGGACAACTTGATGATGGCTGGTTGGATTTAAATAAAATTTCCGCAAGTGAGTTTGTCTCAAAAATTCGTAACCTTAGGTATTGGAGTCGATAAATCGTATAACAAGGGCTAGTGAGAACTAGCCCTTGTTATTGATGGCACCGTTTTATTTGAGGATTACAAAAATTTAAAGGAATAAAATGAAACTAATTTATGTCGATGATAACTTGCCGGGCATAACTCGTAAGAGGCATGAAAACCAATGGGTTTATTATGATCCTGCAGGAAAGAAAATACATGATAACGATGAAATAAAGCGGTTAGACAGCCTCGCTTTTCCCCCCGCATACAAAGATGTATGGTTATGTCCAGAGGAAAATGGGCATATTTTAGCTACTGGCTACGACAGCAAAGGCCGCAAGCAATACTTTTATCATCCCGAGTTTAGGGAGCAGCAAGAGCTTAAAAAGTTTGAAGCATGTGCTTTATTTGGAAATAAACTGCCTTTGTTAAGAGCAAAACTATCGGAATATTTGCGAGGTAATGAGCTTGATTACCAGCGCACAATTGCAGCCGTTGTACGTTTAATGGATCTTGGAGCCCTGCGCGTTGGCTCTAAAAAAAATGCCAAACATAATAATAGTTTTGGTGCTACAACATTGCGTAGCCGGCATGCAAAACTAACGGGTAAAAATATTCGCTTAAAGTATAAAGCAAAATCCGGTAAGCAAAGAGAAGTGAACATAACAGATAAAGTGCTTAGCTCTATCATACAGCAGTTGCAAGATTTGCCTGGGCAGAGCTTATTCCAATATATCGATGAAGGCGAGTATTGTGATGTTACCTCCAAAGAGGTGAATGAGTTTATTCAAAGTGTTATGGGCGAGCAGTTTAGTGCAAAACATTTTAGAACATGGCGGGCCAGTGTTTTGGCATTTGAAGTCTTACATAAATCAAACGGCCAGCTTTCGCTTAAAGATATGTTAGATAGCGTTTCAAGTAATTTAGGGAATACCCCAGCAATAGCTCGTAATTCATATATTCATCCAAAGTTGATTGATCTGTGTAAAGGAGGCAAGGAAGCTCTAAAGGACTTTAATAACTTAGACAAACTACCCCGTAAGACTAAGTACCTGAGTCGCTATGAACGTGGGTTGTTGATATTTTTAGAAGAACAATGCTAATAACGTTAGTCTCTTTGTAATTCTACTCATATTTCAATCGCTTGAGTGATACCTATGTGTGTGAACTTTTTACAACTTCTAGCAACTTTTACTTTAAAACGTAGAGCTTCACTCTGTTTTTTTATTTATCTATTTGATTTTAAAGGATTAAAACTTTGGTTTGAATGTTGCTAATTACTAAGCGTACTTTCTTAAACAAATAAAGGAGTTATTATGAGTACTGTTATTACTGGGTTATTCGATAATGCATCACAAGCAACATTAGCAATTTATAGATTAGAAGCTTTAGGTGTAAGTGAGGCGGATATAAGCATTGTCGCTAACGACTCGTATACAAAGGAAGACTTTGCTGTAGATGAAGGGACCAAAGCTGCAGAGGGCGGTTTGTTGGGCGCTGCATCTGGTGGCGTGTTAGCGGCAATTATTGGTGGTTTTACCGCTGTTGGAGCAGTCGCTTCTGGTGGTGCCGGCTTATTAGTTGCAGGTCCTTTGGTTTCAGCACTTGCAGCTGGTGGCGCAGGTGCTGCCGTTGGTGGGACTTTAGGCGCAGCAATCGGCGCATTTATTCCAGAACATGAAATTAAGTATTATGAAGACGCAATTGAGAAAGGTTCAATACTCGTCGGTGTTAAATATAACAGCGATAACAAAAATAGTGTTGAAGAAATTCTTGATAATGCTGGTGCAAGCAAGGTTTCAAAAGCGTAATATTTTAGAATGCGCTATCAGTATCTAAAATGTATAAAGGTGGAACTGCGTTCCATCTTTTTACGTGTTTGAATTTAAAACTATCTGAGTTTGGTATATTAATCTATATTGGCAACCAATGAATTACTTAGCCCACCTTTATTTAGCACAGCCTACGGCTGATTCTCATTTTGGCAATTTGCTGGGAGATTTTGGTGGCCAACGACAGGTAACGCATCTACCTACAACTGTAAAAAGTGCGCTAGATAACCATTATTTAGTGGATAAATTTACTGACACACATCCTCTAGTAAAAGAAGCTAAGCAGCTTTTTTCAGCCAAGCGCAGGCGCTTTGCAGGTGTGGCAGTTGATGTGGTGTTTGATCATTTTCTTATTGCGCATTGGCAGCAGTTTAATAACCAATCACTAATTGATTTTAAGCACACCAGTTATGACCTTTTGGACAGGCGTATACCTGTAATGCCACAGAAAATGCAGAGTGTAGTAACCAGTATGACGAAAAACGATTGGTTTAAGGAGTACGAAAGCATTGATGGGGTAGGGCGGGCGCTTGATAATATTGCTAAACGTATTCGCTTTACTAATAATTTTGCAGGTACCGCTGAAGATATAATCCGCCATTATAGTGAGCTAGATGAGCTCTTTTTAGCGTTTTTTCCTGAGCTAATTGAACACGTTAATGAGTTTAATTTGGAAAGCGCACCAAAGTAGAGTGCGCTTACAAAATAAGTGGTTTAGTCGTCTGGTCCTTTTAGGGTAAATACTAAATGTTTGCGCATATCTTTTAAAATTACGCCTTTTTTGAGCATGGCACCGCTTAAGCGTTTTTGCCACTTTAGTAGCTCCGGCTCTGCGGCTGTAAGTGCTTGTTGGTTTTCAAATTGAAAACACATTAGTAAAGAACCTGGAAATAAATGATATTCCACATCAAACCAGCATTGCAGCATACCTGGGATTTCAGCACGGCCTTGCTCTTCTATTTTGTCAGCAACATTGAGAACGAGAGCTTGTTGTTTTACTTGCACAGCAGATAGTTTTTTCATGTGGAGATCCAATTTAGAGGCTAAAAATACAGCCGGAATATTGCATTATACCCAAGCTTTCAGGGTGATAACAATGTTAGCTATACTTTAAATTAGATGGCTCACTGTGAATATTGATTGTGGTTAGTTTGGTAGTACAACCAGTTTGAATACACTATTTATCAAGGGAAATTATGAATTATATAGCTGTTTGTTTCGTTATTATTTTTATGTTGTCAGGGTGCTCTGAAGAGCAAGTTTCTGAGCAAAAATTAAAACCTGTTTCTGTCATAGAGTTAAATAAAACTAAATCGTTTGATAGTCGTATTTTATCAGGTGTTATCCAACCTGCTAACACAGCCACTTTAATGTTTGAGGTTAGCGGAAAGGTCGAAGACGTTTTTTTTGAAATTGGTGAGGCTTTTGAAAAAGGTGAGCCGTTAGCTAGGCTGGAACAAACAAAGTATTTATTGGCAGTGCAAGAGGGCGAAGGGCAGGTCTCTAATGCGAAGGCTATGCTGCTAAATGTTAAGCAAGATTTTGAGCGCAAAGCATCACTGGTTGATGATGGCGCTGTGTCACGCGCGCAATACGATGTAGCAAAGTCGCAATATGAGAGTGCCAAAGATAAAGTCGAGATTGCTAAAGTTCGACTAGCGATGGCAAAAGAAGAGTTACAAGATACCACGCTAATTGCGCCCTATGCAGGGACTATTTCAAAACGTAATATTGAACCTTCACAACAGGTAAGCCCAAATACATCTGCATTTATAATTCAAGGTAAAGAAAATTTTGAAGTCTCTACCCTTGCCCCTGAAGCGATTCTCTCCTCATTAGCTATTGATAAGCCTGCTAAGGTAACTATTTCAGCATTAGATAAAACGTTGAATGCCAAAATTAAAGAAATTGGCACAGCTGCTCAAGGCGCGAATGCGTTTCCTGTTATTTTAAAAATATCTGAAAATGATGTTGCAGACATTAGAACGGGTATGAGTGCTGAAGTACAATTTAAACAACAGCAGGAAGCCTCAGATGCTTTTGTAGTACCTGTAAGTGCCATTATGGCGCAAGAAAATAATCAGCATTTTGTTTTTAAGCTGGTACCTACAGCGCAAGCTGAATCACAACAAGCAGGTTATGTTTTACAAAAAATAACCGTGGACGTAGTAACGTTTTTTGCGCAGAAAGCGCAAATTAAAGGCGATTTAAAAGAAGGGGAGCAAATTGTTAATGCGGGAATGGCTTTTTTACACGATGGGCAAAAAGTGACGCTTATCGAGGGTGAAATCAAGCGCCTTAATCCATAACCCGTGACGGAGATTTAAACGATGAAAATCCCTACTATTTCAGAGCTTGCTCTTGATCATAATCGCTTGATGCTGGCCATCGTCTTTGGCCTTATGCTATTTGGCGCATTTAGTTATTATCAACTACCCAAACAAGAAGATCCTAAAATAAAAATTCGTGAGGCGGTTGTAACAACCGCTTACCCTGGCATGAGCGCAAAAAAAGTAGAGCTGTTGATCACTAAAACACTCGAAGAAGCGATACGTGAAATGCCCAGTATTGCCGAAATTCGCTCAGTATCTATTCCAGGCCGCTCTATTATTCACGCAGAGCTCAAGCAAAGTGTTGAGCAAAGTGAGTTTGATCAGCAGTGGGATATCCTGCGCGACCAAATTAACGCGGTTCGAGGCGAGCTACCCAGTGGTGCTTTACCTTATGTGATTAATGATGATTTTGGTGATGTTGCCGTGTTAACGGTGGCACTTATTGCAGATCCCGCTTATAGCATGGGGGATCGCCAAGATGTGGCGCAACATATTGCCGATATGATGCATCAAGTCGAAGGCACAAAAAAAATTGATATTTTAGGCATTCAGCAAGAGCGTATTTTTATTGAAACTAAAAACGCTAAGCTCGCTCAATTAGGGATTGCACCCACACAATTGATTGCGGCTTTAAAAAATCAAAATATTATACGTCCCAGTGGCATTATTGATGCCGATGGTGAAAACTTTATTATCCAGCTTTCTGGGAATTACCAAAGCCTAGCTGATATACGCAATACGCTGATCACTGTTCCCAATCAATCACAAACCGTCTTATTACGTGATATTGCCAAAATAAGCCGTGAAGTGATCGACCCCCCTTCAAGAACAAGTTACTACAATGGCCGTCAAGCCATTATTTTTGCAATCTCTAAGGATGAACAAGCGGATGTGCTGAAGTTCACTCCTAAAATGGAAGCGATGATAGCTCAAATTAATCAAACTATACCTGCGGGCTATCAATTAAAAAATATTACCCGCCAAGCCGATGTGGTTGCCGATGCTGTATTTGGTGTGAGCTTTAGTGTGTTACAAACCATTGTTGTTGTCTCTATTGTGGTTATTATGTTTTTAGGTCTACGCACTGGCTTGATTGTAGGTTCGATTGTACCTGCAGCTATTCTAATCACGCTTTCAATTATGAACTTCATGGGTATTCCGCTGGAGCGTATGTCGCTTGCCACGTTAATTATAGCGCTTGGGCTACTGGTTGATGATGGCATAATAATGGCTGAAGATTTTAAAAAGCGTATAGAAGAGGGCGAAACGCGTGACGAAGCTATTCGTAATACCTCGGGTACGCTTGCGATACCCTCTTTAACCTCATCGTTGACTACTATTCTTGTGTTTTTGCCATTGATGTTGGCGCAAAGTAGTGCGGGTGAATATACACGCTCTATTTCGCTGGTGGTGTTAATTGCATTGCTTATTTCATGGGCGTTGAGCCTAACCTTTACTACTTACTTGTGTCATCGCTTTGTGAAAAAGGAAACGAGGCAAAAGCAAAATATTATTCGCCGTAAAATTAATGGATTTTTCGATAGCCTTAGTCCGCTTTATGAAAAAGTATTAAGACGAATTATGCGCGCTCGCATAATTTTTGTTGTTGTTATATTAGGGCTGTTTTTTGTTGGTGGTTGGGCTATGAGTTTAGTGCCTGCTAAGTTTTTTCCAGACTCCGACCGCGCGCAAATTTTAGTATATTTAGATATGCCAGCCGGCACGTCAATGCGTAAAACTGATGCAACGATACAAGCCATTTTAAAAAAATTGGATGATAAAGCGCGTTTTCCGCATATTAAAAAATATGCTGCTTATGGTGGATTTGGCGGGCCACGGTTTGTTTTGTCACTCACACCGATTGATCCTGAGCCTTCAAAAGCATTCTTTATGATTGATGTTGGAGAGCGAAAACTAGCTGAGCCAACAATAAATAGCGTGCGCGACATGTTTGCTCAAGACTTTCCTGAAGTTATGGGGCGCGCCACTAAAATGTTTTTAGGGCCATCAGATTCTTCACTGATAGAGATTCAAATTAAAGGCCCAGACAGTAATTATATTTATTCTATTAGCGAGGAAATTAAAACCTTATTGCGTAATACAGACGGCGCATTCGATATTAAAAGTGATTGGGAAAACCGCATTACTACACTTAAAGTTAAGGTTAACCAGCAAAATGCTCGTCGTGCTGGGGTTAGTTCAAACGATGTTGCCCAAGCATTAGAAACCTACTTTTCGGGACGCACAATCTCTGAGTTTCGTGAAGGTGATGACATATTCCCCATTGTGTTAAGGGCACAAAACAGTGAACGTTACGATCTAGACCGTATTAACAGCGTAAATGTTTATTCTTCGGCTCGAGGCGTTAATGTTCCTTTAATGCAAGTGGCCGACATTCGCTATGAAACGCAATTTGCGCGTATTGCGCGTGAAAATTTATTTCGTACTGTAACAGTACAAGCTAAAAATCAGATTATGTCGGCGCAAAGTATGGTGCCATTAATTGAAGGAAAACTTGATAAAATAAGAGAAAAATTACCCCCTGGTTATGAAATAGAATATGACGGTGTAATTGGAGACTCTGCGGAATCGCAAGCGTCAATTTTAGCTAACTTACCGCTGTGTATTGCCATTATGGTGTTTATTATTATTGCGCAATTTCGCTCTTACCGTGCAACTAGTATTGTGTTTTTGACTGTGCCATTGATCATCATTGGTGCCGCTTTTGGTTTGTTAATTATGCAGGCAAACTTTGGGTTTATGGTTATTTTAGGTCTATATGCGCTTGCCGGAATTATCATTAATAATGCGGTTATATTAATTGACCGTATTAATATTGAACGTAAACAAATTGAGCACAGTGAACAACAAACCGCTGAGCAGTATAATCAGCAAAATTATGAGGCGGTGATCAGCGCTTCTTTAAGACGTTTACGACCTATATTAATGTCTACTTGTACAACAATAATAGGCTTAATGCCGCTCATTTTATCTAAAGATGTTTTGTTTTATGGCCAAGCAAGCACTATTGCGTTTGGTCTTGCAATGGGAACAATTTTAACATTAGGGTTTGTTCCGGTTGTGTATACTTTTTTCTTTAAAATAAAGCCGGTTAAAGCAGATAAACAACAAACCCAGCGTGAGTTAGAGCAGGCTTAATACGAAGGGCTGATAATAGTTTTATCCCTATTTAGTGGTAATTTTAGCCACTAAATAGGCCTGTTTTATTCATGCTTTATTTGTTTAGATAAAAACAAGTTAGTAACGTCTGCGACTTTGATTAACGACTTTTTATCAGCTTGACTCCAAGTTACCTTTGAGCCCACACTTTCACAACAAATGACACCTAACGGTTTGCTATTAAGTGTATAAATGTAATCAAGTAAAGAATAAATATCGAGTGGCTCAAAGTAAGAGTGGGAGAACGGCTTGGTTACTTCGTTATTTCTGGCATCAGAAGCGTCGAGTACTTGGTTAGCTAAAATATAGTTGAAATAAGCAGGGGAGTTTTCTGTGTATAGAACAGTTCCACTTGACACGTCATTATTTTCATCAAGGCAAATTAAGCAATTTAATGTACTGTATTCCTTATTAAATAACCAAAGGCTCACTCGATTAGCATTGGGAATAAGCGCTTTTAACTCTTTGCATATTTGCTTTAGCTTCCGGTCGCTAGAAACATTAGGATCGCTAATTTTTACTGCTAAGTTTTTTAGGTTGAGGTTTTTAGGATTATAAACATTGAGTAAGCTATTGATCTTAACTTTATCAAACGGTTTAGTTAAGTAGCCATCCATACCAATATCTAAATAATGCTCAATGTCTTGTTTTAGGGTATTTGCTGTCATAGCTATAATCGGAACGGTTTTACCTGTAGGAAGCGCTCTAATAGCTTGCGTAGCTTTTATGCCATCCATTTCAGGCATTTGTATATCCATGAAAATTAAGTCTACCGAGTGCTCCTTGAAGTACTTAACGCATTCTTTACCGTCCTCTGCGATAATTAAATTAGCATTATGTGCTTTGAGCATTTTAACAATAATAAGCTGATTTATTTTATTATCTTCGGCAATTAAAACAGTACTACCTTGAAGGTTTGTTATATCAGTGCACTGCTTCGAGGTTGGTGGCAATAAAGCAATCTCAAAGCTTTGCTCATAGGTAAACGTGGAGCCCTTATCTATTTTGCTGGTAAAGCTAAGGTGCCCCTGCATTAACTCACTTAAACGAGCGCAAATTGATAAGCCTAAACCTGTGCCTCCATATTTCCTTGAGGTTGATGAGTCGGCCTGATGAAATTCTTTAAATAAATGCTCTTGAACAGTCTCATTAACACCAAGGCCTGTATCAATAACTTCAAAGGTGAGTACTTGTGTTTGCAATGTACTATTTTTAACACTTATCTTCAGTTCTACTTGGCCAAAGTTGGTAAATTTAATCGCATTTGAGCACAGGTTATTTAAAATTTGCGAAATCCGAAGAGGATCGCCTTTTAAATTGTCTGCTATTTTTGGGTCTATCGATGTAATCAGCTTTATGCCTTTAGCAGATGCCTGCTGTAACAGGGGTTTTATTACATCGCTAATAACCTCATTAAGACTGAAGTTGATATGTTCAATTTCTAATTTGCCAGCCTCAATTTTAGAAAAGTCTAAAATATCGTTAACAATATTTGATAAGTAATGTGCTGACTTTAATATGCTTTTTAAGGTGCTGTTTTTTTCCTCTGTTGTGGTCTCTGAGATAGCAAACTCAGCTAAATTTAAAATTCCATGTAATGGGGTTCTCAGCTCATGAGTCATATTTGCCAAAAATTTACTCTTTGTGTTATTGGCGATATCCGCGGCTTCTTTTAACTTTTCTAGCTCTTTATTGTGTTCTTTTTGTTTTTCTAACGCCATAAACAGCTTTTTATTATTAAGCCGAAGCTCTAATTGCGCAATGACCTCTTTGCTCAAAACCGTGAGTGCATTTATTTGTTTGCTTGAAAGCTTTTTTGGTTTATCGCTAATAACACATAACGTACCTATAGCGTTTCCTCTTGGTGTGATCAGAGGTGCACCTGCATAAAAGCGAATATTTGGGTCGTTTGTAACTAAGGGATTATCGTGAAAGCGGGTGTCAGTAAGTGCATTTTGAACTTCGAATACTTGGTTTTCTAGAATTGCGTGAGAACAAAACGAAATATCTCGTGCGGTTTCGGCTACATCAATACCATGCTTTGACTTAAACCATTGCCTGTCAGGATCAACAAGACTTATTAGTGAGATTGGCGTTTCGCAAATATCAGATGCAAGCTGGGTTAAATCGTCAAAGGATTTTTCAGCTTCAGTGTCTAAAACGTCATACTCATATAAGTCTTTTAGCCGTGATAGTTCATCCTCAGGTGTTGACGCTTTTATCATTATGTAACCTTGTTTTTGTTATGCTTAACAATGAGTAATAGAATAAAAATAATAACGCATTAGCTAGGGTCTGTTGACCTTTCAAGGTTAAATTTGCAGCAGTCTGTTTGGCATTTAGGCAAGGCAGCGCCTATGTGGTGTGGTTGTTCCCCATAAATAGGCGATAACGCAGCATCAATACCAAACAGGCGCTGCCCGAAGGGTTCTGCCTAGGGGCGATTTACTCTTTGTTGCTCGGTTTTTACTTAGCCCACTAGGTTACAAACCTCGCGCCGCGATTAAACCGCCCCTAGCTTGAACAAATTTTAATCCGCAAAGGTCAACAGACCCTAGTATAAAATGAAAAAATACGCGTTTAATGTCAATTTGCTTAAAGTGTATTTTTATTTACGAGTTTATCTGCTGTTGAAAATTTAAGCTAAAATATTGTGCTTAAGTATTTAGCTTATATGACCTTTTAAATTTTTACGAATTGATTTAAAGCAATCCGTCTTATAGCGAGTCAATCAACAATTTTATTTCGACCACTATTTTTTGCCTCGTATAAATAGTCATCAACGTATTTTAAGCTGCTTTGTAGGCTAATTGTGCCATCGTGGGTAAGCAGTCCAATACTGACAGTAAAGCTAATATTTTTATTACGATAGTAAACTTTATGTTCATTCACTGCGTTTTTAATACGCTCAGCGGCTTGCTTAGCTTCGGCTTTGTTTGTGTTAGGCATAATAATTAAAAACTCTTCACCGCCAAGGCGAAATACGGCGTCATTTTTTCTGGTGAGGCCATGTAAAATATTAGCGAGTTCTTTTAAACCCTTATCTCCAGCTTCGTGGCCGTAGTTATCATTTATGGCTTTAAAGTGATCTATATCGAGCATTAATAATGAAATATAGGTATTTTCATCTTGTGTTTTTAATAGCTCATCGGTAAGGAACCTGTATAAGGTTCGCCTATTTAAACATCCTGTAAGTGGGTCTACATTAGCCTGTTTTTCTAACTCTTTGTTAAGTGTAAATAGTTCTTGAGTGCGTGCCTGTATTCTTTGCTCTAAACTGGTATTAAGGGCTATGAGTTTGTGTTCTATGTTTATTTCTTTGCTTACATCGTTTTGCACCGCAAAGTAATAAGCGATTTTTCCATCTCTATAAATCGGCGATATTGCCAACTCATTCCAATAGGGTTCCCCACTTTTGGTGTAGTTTAAAATTCGGGTGCTTATAGGCAGCCCTTTTTTGAGGTGAGTTTTAAGTTTAGCTATCGTTTTTAAATCAGTGTTTTCACCTTGTAAAATAGAGCCGAGCTTTTTGCCTTCAACTTCAAAAAGGCTATACCCTGTCATTTTTTCGAATGATCCATTAACCCAAATAACATGCTTATTTTTATCGGCAATGACCATTCCTACCGTAGTTTCTTTGAGTGCGGTAACTAAAAAGTCTCGTTCAAGGGCTATTTTTTCACTTCCTGTTATATCCTGAAAAATGCCGTATAGCTTAGTAATTTCACCATTTTTATTTCTTGATACGTTACCGCTTGATATCACAGTGCGTTCTTGTTGGTCGTCATCTACAACACGTAATTTTATACAACTCCATTCTTGCCCCGTTAAAAGCGCATTTTCGACAGCGCTGGCTATTTTGGGCTTATCATCTGCATGATAAAAGTTTATTGCAGTATCTAACTGTGGTGAATAGCGACTAGGGGCAACACCATGGATAGTGTAAATTTCATCGGTCCAAAATAATTGGTTGCTATTACAGTCGAGCTGCCAATAACCTACTTTTAAAACTTCGCCTGCGTTTTCTATGATGGTTTGTAATTCGTTATTACTAATAACAGAGGACACTTGGGAAAAATGCTGGTTAAAAACTAAAACCATATATTGGTGTTGGTTTTGATCCACATTATGTAAGCAGCAATTCAGTTTAATAGAGTAATCGGTTGCAAATGTGAGCTCAATATCAAATTGGTCTAACTCATTATGTTGCGATTTTAGTGCGAGAATTTGTTGTTGTAATAGTGTTTTGCTTTGAGTTGTACAACAGGCATACAGGCTTTCAATGGTTGGCATGTTTTTGGTTGTAATATTTAGCTCTGACCACCCATCTGAGAGATAACTGAGCTGATCATGGTTATCAAATACCATTAAAAGAAAGTTGCATTTTTCTAGCAGTGCAATATTTATGTCTTTAATATCCATAAGCTCCCTACATATGAAAAGTATTACAACAATATGGTTGAGTATAGACATCTTCTTTTATTTTTTCCGTTTGAAGGCAGTGTAAATAGTGGTCAGAATTTTTACTAAAAACGTATTTCAGGTTTGTTTTTGTGACTTTCCTGATAAGGTATTGGTTGTATAACAATATTTTAACGTTATTTCGTTGCTGTTAACGAAAAGCGAATCATTGGAGATTTTCATGAGCATATTTCGATTGAGTGTTATTACCTCGATTTTTTTAGCCGCAAATTTTTGCGCCAGCAATGCACAAGCCAATACTAAAGTGATTCATGCGGGAGAGCTATTAAGCGTCCCTGGCGAAAAATCACAGCAAAAACAAACTGTAGTAATAGAAAATGGCAAAATAGTGTCTGTATCCGCTGGTTTTTTACCGGCCTCTCGATTTGGTGATGATGCCCAATTAATCGATTTATCGACCAGCTTTGTTATGCCAGGGCTTATGGATATGCATGTGCATTTACAAGGTGAGCTTGGGCCAGATAATAAAAAAGAACTGGTTGAAATGTCTGATGCAGATGTTGCAATGCGCAGTGTTCATTTTGCTAATAAAACCCTAATGGCGGGATTTACCACCGTGCGTGATGTAGGTAGCCAAAGCGAGCAAATGTACGCATTACGAAAAGGGGTGGCGAATGGTTGGGTTAATGGTCCGCGTATTATTGCCGGTGCTGGAGTTACTATTACTGGTGGGCATTTAGATGTTGATGGTATGAGTCCTGATTTACTCACCATAAAAACGCCACCAACAGTGTGTGATGGCGCAGTTGAGTGTCGTAAAAAAACACGTTATGCAATTAAGTATGGGGCGGATTTAATTAAAGTGGCCTCTACCGGTGGTGTGCTTTCTGATACCACCACGGGGACAGGTCAACAAATGGAAGACGATGAGCTCAAAGCCATTGTAAAAACTGCACATGGGTTAGGACGAAAAGTAGCAAGCCATGCCCATGCTGCACAAGGTATTAATGCCGCACTTCGTGCAGGGGTTGATAGCATTGAACACGGCAGTTACACCGATGAAGAGGGCATTAAGCTCTTTAAAGAAACCGGCGCTTACCTTGTACCAACGTTGTTAGCTGGCGATACCGTGGTTAATATGGCAAAAAATTCAGATTTTATGTCTGCACCTATTAAGGCTAAAGCAACGAGAGTGGGGGGTGATATGCTCAACAACTTTACTAAGGCTTACAAAGCCGGCGTTAAAATTGCTTTTGGTACTGACAGTGGCGTATCAAAGCACGGTATTAACGCAAAAGAAGCCGTATTGATGTATGAAGCCGGTATGAGTACCTCCGATATTTTAAAGTCGGCAACCGTCAATGCTGCTGATTTAATTGATATGAGCCAGAGTTTAGGCACTATAGAGCCTGGTAAGTTTGCCGATATTATTGCCTTAGATTCCAGCCCACTTAGCGATATTAGCGCTTTAATGGATGTTGATTTTGTGATGAAAGAAGGCGTAATTTTCAAACAACAATAAACACTATATTTATTTTATTATGAATGACGTTATAACGCTGGTAGGTCGTACAACAGAATGTTTGTAGACGATTGACCAGCGTTATTTTGTTATACCGTTTTTAGGTAAAAAGGAAGTAGTTTATTTTGAAGAGCTTAGTGGTTTTATTTTTTAGTGTATGGCCTTTGTTAGCAAATAGTGCCTCGCAGCAACCAGTTGAATTTCCTGATGTTGAAAATAATGTGGCTTATGCAAAAGTAGCTTCATTGGGATTTAACTTAGCCGATGAAAAAATAGCCTACGGCAGTGATGAGTCACAGTACGCATTACTTTGGCGCGCAAAGCAAGCACTGGTGCAAACGCCGTTAGTTATTTTACTCCATGGTGGCTGTTGGCTTAGTGAGTACGATATTAAACACACGTATGCGTTAAGTACGGGGCTTGCACAAGCTGGTTTTAATGTGTGGTCATTAGAGTATCGAAGAAGTGGTACAAGCGGTGGTGGCTGGCCTGCAACGTTTAATGATATAAAAGCCGGTATTTTAGCGGCAAGTACTTACAATAATGGCGAGTTTAAATTAGCTGACTCGGTTGCTGTAGGGCACTCTGCTGGTGGACATTTAGCACTGCTTGCAGGTGGTGAAATAAGCCAGCTTAAAGGCGTTATTGGCTTAGCCCCTATTACTGATATAAAAGCATATGCACGTGGTAATAACAGCTGTCAAAAAGTGACAAAAGATTTTATGCAAGGTATGCCAACTGATAAACCTAAGGCTTACACGCAAGCTAACCCGAGTGAGCAGCCACTTCATCCCCAAAGCATTATTTTACAAGGCGACAAAGATGCCATTGTCCCCGCTTTTAATTTAGCGCAGCTTAAACGCCCGGTGGTGATGCTCGAAGGCGTGGGGCATTTTGATTGGATCCACCCAGGAACTGAGGCATTTAGTACACTAATAAAAAATTTAAATGAGATATAAAAATGAATTTTAATGAGATTGTAGCGCTTGATAAAGCCGATCCGCTGGCTAATAAACGCGATGAATTTGATTTACCCGCAGACACTATTTATCTCGATGGTAATTCACTAGGTGCCTTGCCTAAAGCCGTTAAGTCGCGCGTGGCAGAGGTGGTAAATCAACAATGGGGTAGTCACTTAATTAGAAGTTGGAATGATCACCAATGGATTGATTTACCAACTCAGGTAGGAGAGAAAATAGCGCCGATTATTGGCGCAGCAAAAGGCCAAGTGATTTGTTGTGACTCTATTTCAGTTAACTTATTTAAACTGTTAAGTAGTGCATTATCGTTAAATCCTGAGCGAAATGTGGTGTTATCCACCGAGGATAACTTTCCTACTGACTTATACATGGTACAGGGGCTAAGTGAGCTATTAGGCCCCGACTTATGTCAGCTTAAATTAGTGGCAGAGCAAAGTATTGAGCAAAACCTTAATGATTCAGTGGCTGTGTTGCTATTAACGCAGGTCAACTTTAGAACCGGTCAGTTGCTGGATATGCAAAAGCTCACCCAGTTAGCCCACGAGAAAGGCATTTTGGTGATATGGGATCTAGCCCATAGTGCGGGAGCTTTACAAGTTGAACTTGATAACTGTAATGCTGATTTTGCCGTTGGCTGTGGCTATAAATACTTAAACGGTGGCCCAGGCTCACCTGCATTTTTATATGTGGCTAAACGCCACCAAGCTGCTGTGAAGCAACCCTTATCAGGTTGGATGGGTCATGCCAAACCATTTGCTTTTGATGCAATATATCAAGGTGCTGATACTATAAATCAGTATTTATGTGGCACACCTAGTGTGATTGCGATGAGTGCTTTAGATGCTGCGCTTGATGTATGGCAAGACGTAGACATTTCTCAAGTAAGAGAAAAGTCGATTGCACTTGCCGAGGTATTTATTAAATTAGTACAAACACATTCATGCTTAAGTGATTTACGCTTATGTTCTACTGAGGATTCGAGCCAAAGAGGCAGCCAACTAGCATTTTCACATACCGATGCGTTTGCTATATGCCAAGCGTTAATTGAAAAAGGGGTAATTGCAGATTTTCGTGCGCCTAATATTTTACGTTTTGGTTTTACACCTCTTTACACCTCGTTTGAAGAGATTTGGCAGGCAGTAACTATTTTAGCTGAGGTAGTTAAAAGCCAGCTATATACCCAGCCACGTTTTAATTTAGCGGGTAAAGTGACGTAACTTTATGATGAGCCATTATTATAATGGCTCATAGCGTTTCTCAAGTTAAAAAAGGCATAGCGTTAGCAGAATCACTAGCAGCGCCTTTAGGTTATTATTGCTCTTTTTCTAGATGAAAGTAATTAAGTTGTACTCTCATCTCGGTAGCTTGTTCTGCCATTTGACGTGCCGCCGCCATTGTTTCTTCTGTAATCGCTGAGTTAGCCTGAGTTAGCCCCGTTAACCGTTGTACAACAAGATTAACCTCTTTAATTGCTTGCTCTTGTGCGGAGGTTGAGTGCGCTATATGTATTATATTTTTATTAACATCGCTAACAGCTTGCATTATGTGTTTTAGTTTTTTCCCTGAGGTGTCGGCTAATTCAGTTCCAAGTGCTATTTTTTGATTACTGTTTACAATAATACTTTTTATTTGCTTTGCTGATTTAGCACTACGCCCCGCTAAATCACCGACTTCATTAGCTACTACAGCAAAGCCTCTTCCGTGGTCGCCAGCCCTAGCTGCTTCTACGGCGGCATTAAGTGATAGCAAGTTAGTTTGAAAAGCGAGGTTGTCAATAACCGAAAGTATTTCGTTAATGTCTTTACTGGCTTCATTTACTTCATCAATCGCGCTAACAGTCTGTATTGATAATTGGTTTCCTTCTTCAGCAATTTGCTCTGCATTGCTTGCCAATGCCACGGCACTTTTTGATTGTTCAGATACTTTAGTTAGCTCATCTAGCATTTGCTCAGTACTTGAGCTTGCCTCTTCAAGGTTGGCTGCTTGCTCTTCTGTGCGTTTACTTATTTCAGTATTACTTGAAGCTATTTCACCTGCATTTTGCATAACCTGGCCAGCTGATACTTGAATTTCTTGAATGACATTAGTTAATTTCTCAATGGTCGCGTTGGTGTCGCTTTTAAGGGTATTGAATACGCCTTGATATTGCCCCTCTATATTTTTGGTAAGGTCACCTTTAGCTAAGTTTGACAAAACGCTACTTACTTCATTTATAGCTAATGAAACTAATGAGGTAGACTCATTAACATTATTTTTTAAATCTTCCAATTGGCCTTGCAATGGTTGTTTTAATTGATGAGAAAAATCGCCATTTGCCATTGCAGCCATTACTTGATTAAGATCATTTATGACATGTTCAAGGTTTGTTACCGAGTGGTTTATATCTGTTTTTAAACTATTTAGCTGGCCTGTCATAGTCGATGAAATAGTATGATCAAAGCGCCCCTGACTAATTGCTAGCATGACTGATGAAATTTCAGTTAGAGCATTATCAATAGCAGTAATTGATGTATTGATGTTACTTTTTAACTGCTCAAGTTGACCGCTGGCTTCACCTTTAATCATTTTTTTAAAGTCACCTTTACTAACAAAGGACATGACTTCACCTATTTCATTCATTACATTATTTAAATTAGCCATACTGGAATTAATATCTTGTTTTAAGATATCAAGCTGTCCAGCTAAGGGAGCATCTAATTGCGCTGAAAACTGGCCCTGTCGTAATGCACTCATAACGTCACTAATACCATCTATGGCAATACTTAAGCTATTCACTGAGTTATTCACGCTGTCTTTTAGCTGGGCAAGTTTTCCTTTAGCTGGATAGGTAATTTGCTCTTTAAAGTTACCTTGCTCTACGTTAGCCATAATATCTACGATACTATTCATTGTGTTGTTTATTGAGGAAAGCGATTGGTTAATATTACTTTTTAAGGTGCCTAATTCACCTGACATTGAGACATTAATTTGAATATCAAATTGACCGTCAGCCATAGCAATCGCAATGTTATTTAATTCGTTTATTGCCCCGTTTAGTGAACTTGCGCAATCGTTGGTTGCTTGTTTTAACGTAGCTAACTCTCCTCGACATGGTGCTTCAATACGTTGATCAAATTTACCCGCAGCCATTTGGTTCATAACGCGATTTGTTTCACTAATAGATAACTGTAGAGCATCAAGAAGAGTGTTAAATGCTTGAGTGCTAACGCCTATTTCATCGCTTGAATAGACAGTTGCTCGTAATGAAAAGTCACCTTGTTGCTCCACTTTTTTCATCGTATCAGCCAATGCATGTATTGGCTTCGTGAGTGTTCGCGCAAACCAATATGCGGCAATAGTAACAATAAAAATAGTGACAAAAAGTATCACAATGAGTAGTTGGGAAAGAGTCGTTATTGACTCAAAAGCTTCTTGTTCGTCCATTTCTGCTATGAGTGCCCAGCGAACATTAAATACATTTACAGGTGCAAATGCAGAGAGCACCATTTCATTGTTATAGTCATTTATAACATGCTGCCCTTTTTCATTTTTTAGTGCTTTGATTACAGATAAGGTATTCACAGTGCCTTTATTTGGGTTTCTAAACGAGCTTTCTACAGAGTGATTTTTCGGATCAATATAAGAGTCAGAGCGCATTAACCCTTCAGGGCCAACAAGGTAGGTTTCTCCGCTTTCGCCCAACCCGTCACGTTCTTTCATAATTGAATTAATATCTTCAATCGATAATTGGGCAGCTAAAATAGCAACCGTTTTACCATCAACAACAATAGGCTTTCCTATAAAGCTTGCAGGGGCATTATATGAAGGGGAGTACTGTTTATAATCTGCAAAAGCAATTTTTTGTGGGTTGCTGCTGTCTTTTAATTGTCTAAATAGGTTCGCTAAATTACTTTTAGCGTAGGGGCCTGTTTGCAGCGATGTTGCAAAGTCTACTTCTTTATAAACAGAGTAAACAATATTGCCATTTGCTGGGTCGATAATGAAAATATCGTAGAACTTATTTATATTAGTCATATCGCGTAGATAAGGGTGATATTGGCGGTGCGCTTGCTCGTAACTGTCTGATTGCTCTGTGGTGGTTAGTTTTTGTTTTTCACCGATTGGGTTTGGGTTATTAGCTAGATAACGAGATTGCAGCTCAATACTTTTTGGATTCATTTGCTTTAATAGAGATGAAGAAACTGTATCAGTTGGGTTTAGCTGTTTAAATTTTGGAGCAAAAGACTCTTTATAAAAGCGATTTAGAGACTCTGATGAGGTTGAAGGGGAGGTATTATTAAATCCATCTATAAACTTTGTCGCAATATTGGCCATTTCTGGATTTGCTTGCAGCGCATTAAGCTTTTTTTCAATGTTGTTAAAATAGCGTTTAACAGCGCTTTGTTTTACTTTACTCACAGCGTCTAAACGCGAATAAACCTGTTCTGTCATCGAGTTTGAAGCTGTATTAATTGCGACAATAATAATTATTGTTATTGGCACTAGGGCAACAACTAAAAAGGCGGAGATAAGTTTTTTTGTTAAGTTTAATGAATTAAAAAAGTGGTTAATTGTGAGCATTACTATGTCCCTGTAATAAGGTTTGTACCTCAAATGAGCATAGAACACAATTTGTGAAGATCTAGTTAATAATTAAAGTAATGAGTTTTTATTATAAAATAGCCGAGATTGATACAGAGCGCTTTCAATTTTAATGTAATTTCAGCATGCTTTTTTAGCGGTTTAAAGCAAAAAAACGTAGAAGCATTTAAGTGCTCCTACGTTTATTAATTAATAGTCGTTCTAACGTTGAAGTTGAAAAAGCAAACGATGTTAGAGTGCTACTAAACTGCGCTCTAACATAGTTTGAATTTGCTTTACTATTTTAGCTTCAGTTTCGGGTTCAAACTGAGCAATTCGTGGGGTGTGAATATGTCCTGTCGGAATATCTGAATTTAGCTGATTTCGCAGCCGAATACTGCGATACGAAATTTCGTTAGACAGGTAACCACCGCCACCGCCATGTACTGCAGTTGCCTCTTTTAATTCGTCAAAACTGCTAGGCTCAAAGTCTTTTTTGAGGGTAATAACATGATGATTATCATTAATCGCAAAAGGGCCTTTTGCGCTTAACATAGCGCTAACGGGTAAGCTAAATTCTACAAACTCAGTACCTGGTAATGGGCGGTCGTTCAAGCTTGGAATGAGCGGCGCTGTTTTACTGCCTCCATACACTACATTGGCGTTGTCGGGCGCTGTTACACTGCGGCGCTTGCCTGGAAAGCGCTCAAGGTCAAAGTCTTTACTACCCATGCTAACGGTAACCACCATATCAACATTATTAAGTGCGTAATAAGGGGCAAGTAAGGATTCTATAATACCGTGATCAAAGTCTTCATAACGCACAGGCACCATCACTGTGTTTATTTCTGCACTAATACCTTTATAGTTAATGACTTGGCCATCAAGAAGTAGTGCTGCAACACCCGATGGGTTGCTTTGGTTTATATTTCTATCAAGTAAAAACGGGTCAAATCCAGTTAATAATATTTTTTTAGAGGTGTTTTGTGAGTAGCTAAGATCGGTGCGGCCTCGGCTGCCATTCTCTAGAAGTGTTAATAACACTGTTTGCTGCGCGGCGCTCAGCGAAAATGCAGGCTTTGTGGTGCGAATAATTTTGCTTGATTGTAAGCGAGCCCAGTAAAGTGCGCGATCATCTAAGTTTTGCGTTGTAGCGATGCGTTTTTTTGCACTAAACCATAATCGTTTTGAGTAGTCATTAACGGCATCTACGGCTTGTGCATAGCTTGAGAGTGACTTGAATTGCTGCTCAAATTGATTAACTTCGCTGGCAAAAGCGCTTAGCACGCTAGGCATCGCTTGGCTGGCTTTTTCAATTCGCAATTCTTCTGGGGTTAGCGGTGTGTTTAAATTAGCTAACGCATTAGAAGAAGAAAAAATTAAGCTTGCAGCAATCAGTGTTTTTATCATGATGGTCCTAAACTGAGTCGTATTTGTTGTCTACTATCCTATGCCTAATAAGTGGGTGCAAATAAAATCGTTGGTTGGTTTTATGTTGCAAGAAGTATAAAACCGGCGTTAAATCAAAAACTACGGGTATTTTATTAAAAAGAGTCGAAACTCTGTGGTGGGTTTAGCTACAATGGTGGCTGTGTATTTTTTAGTTTTTTAATTTTAGGCAACTATGCAACTTATTCAAATAGATAAAGCTCGTTATCGTAAACATTTAAACCGCGTTATAGTCGGTTGTGCCGCAAGCTTAGCGATTGGTAGTTTAGCTATTTCACAAACGCTTATTGCATTATTTCCCGATGAAAGTGGTAGTCATTTTCATTGGAACTTATTAGGCGTTATTGTTACTAGTATTGGTATTGGCTGGTTGTTAAATAAATACCGTACACATCCTTTTATGACCGAGGTGGTGTATGTATGGGAGCTCAAACAAGCGCTTAATAAAATTACCCGCAAGATGGCAAAGCTTAAAGCGGCGGGACGTGAAGGTAATCCTGATGCGCTATTAGCCATTCACTATAGTTATGCAGGTTCACGCTTGTTATGGCAGCTTGACGATAACACCATCACCATGGATGATTTAGCGATTAAACAAGCCGAGTTAGATAGCGTTGCGGCTAAATATAATTTAACTCTTAATGCCGATGACTACGATGACGCAATTTTAAAGCAGTTTTAATTTATAGGAATCACAATGAGCATAATTCTCTATGGTGTCCCGCTTTCTCCCTATGTACGTAAAGTGCGTGTATGTTTAGCGCATAAACAACTCGACTATAAACTCGAAATAGTCTCGCCGTTTAATCAACCTGATTGGTTTTTAGAACTGAACCCTCTAGGGCGAATTCCGGCGCTAAAAGACGACGAGTTAAGTTTGGCGGATTCTAGCGTTATCTGCCAATATCTTGATGAAAAATACCCTAATTCAGCGTCTTTAATCGGTGATACTATAGAGCAACGTGCAGCCGTTCGCTGGTTAGAAAAATACGCAGATTACGAGCTGGCTCCTTTTGCAACATTTACGGTGTTTCAGCAACGTATTATTGCCCCCACAATGCAAAAGCCAACCGATGAAGCCTTAGTGCAAAGTGCATTAAATGAAAAACTACCGCCTTTATTTGATTATTTAGAAGATTATTTAGGGGATAACGAGTTTTTTGTTGGCGAGAGCTTAACCCTTGCCGACATTGCTGTGAGCTGCCAGTTAATGAATATGGAGCATGGTGGTGAGCAACTTGATGAGTCGCGCTGGCCTAAGCTTGCTGCTTTGCATAGTCGGGTAAAACAGGGCACCGCTATGCAGAGCATGCTTGAGGGCGAGCAAAAAATATTAGCCTCATTAAAATAATGTTTATTACTGATTTTTTGCAAAAGCTTAGGAGCTATAAGTGAAAAAAGTACTGATAGTGTGTTTGGGAAATATATGTCGTTCACCTACCGCAGAGGCGGTATTAATAGCTCGCGCTAAAGAGTTAGGCATTGATTTGCTAGTGGACTCGGCTGGGACTATTGGTCATCATGAAGGTAATCCGCCAGATAAACGCTCTATGCAAGCTGGCGAGAAACGTGGTTATAGTTTTAAAGGTATTTTTTCACGCAAGGTGCGCAGTAGTGATTTTAGCGAGTTTGATTTAATTTTAGCAGCCGATAAACAAAACCTGACGGATCTAACCGCACGCTGCCCCGATCATTTGCAATATAAGTTGGCGTTATTTTTAGAGTATGGCGAGCAAGCACAAAGCGCTATTCCGGACCCTTACTATGGCGGTGATGATGGCTTTGAAAAGGTACTTGATTTAATAGAGGCCGCCAGCGATAACATTTTAGCTAAGTTAAAGTAGAATAAACTAAAAAGGCGCTTAAAGCGCCTTTGGTATGTTATTAACGGTTTACTTTAAAGTCGAGCTGTACTTTGGAAGTTGCTGCAACCGCTTTTCCATGTTCAAACTTAGGTGCATAACGCCATTGCGCTAATGCTTCTACTGCCGATTTTTCAAAGGCCACGCCACCTTCAGAACTAATTACTTGCGGATTTTTTACAAAGCCAGACTCATCTACTTCAAACTCCATAACTACACTGCCATCTTTACTAAATCGCGCCTTGTTTTTAGGGTATTTAGGGTTAACGCGGTATAGCGGCTTTTGCTCTTGGCTTTCTTTCCACGGCACCATTTTAGCAATCGCGATGCAGTGTTTGGTGGCTTCATCACTTTTGCCTTGTTTTTCATACAAGCCAATCAATCTTGAGTGTGCGGTAAGCTCGGCGTTGTGATCGTAACTTAAGCTTTCATCAAACACATTTACTACACGGTTAAGTCGTTCTATTGCTTGATCGTATCTTTTTCGACCTTCCGCAAATGACGCCATTAAAAAATCAGCTTTTATTTGTTCAACTGAGTTTTTAGGTAAGTTAGCCAGATAATACTCATCGGCTTCTTCTAGGTAGTTTTTAGCTTCTCGGTATTTTTCATAGCTGAATTTATTAGCTAGTATGGTTGCCGCTTCTAGTTTCATATCAGCCACAAACTTAGGGTTGTTTTGTGTGTTTGCGATTGCTATCACTTGCTCTAAATAATAATCCGCTTTTTGAGCAGAAGGGGCAAAACTAGCCATACCGACTAAAGCATCAATGGTTTCAGGCGATTGCTTACCATGGTTAGTAGCTAAAATAGTATAGGCTTGTTGATAGAGCGAAAAACGCTTTTCAATCCACTGTTTACCGTATCGATTAATTGATTTTGCATAGTTAATCGCTAAGTTTGCGGTGTTATCAGCATTTTCACCGTAAACAGTTTTACCTAATGTGTAAGCCTGCTCCGCGGCTTGTTGCACATTTTCTTTGGTTTTAATCGCATTTAAGTAATTTTGATACGCGTCGTTGAAAACGGCTTGAGCGTTATTTGTTTGTTCGGCAAATGACGTGGTGCTCAATACAGATAAACCTAAGCCCATCAGTAATGCAAGTTTGTTTAATTTCATAATGATCCCTATTATTTGTCGATAACAAATTAGCAAATCCTTATGTATATGTCATCACTTTAGGTAAATCAAGGTAAACGCTCGCTAGTAATATATTTGCGGTTTAAGATTGAAAATAGTCGCTATCGTCGCCATATATTTGCCATAAACAGTCTTGTACTACGGTGTATTTAACCTATTTTGTGATATTATCACTTTATCGTGTCGTAGTTTTTTAATATTTGGATTGGTCGTGGCGCAAGTAAGAGCAAGAGTCCAGCTTAATGTTGGCAAAAATAGTGATATTCCTGCAGAAATTATTTCCTTTAGTGGCTTAAAAGATGGCCAAGAGCATGTTGCGTTAGTGTTTAAAAACGCCGATACCGAGCAAGATGTTCCGCTTATTCGTATGCACTCTGAATGCTTAACCGGTGATGTGTTTCACTCGTCACGTTGTGATTGCGGTGAGCAGTTAAATGAGTGTATTGAAATGATGCACGAACAAGGCGGTATTTTACTTTATTTACGCCAAGAAGGGCGTGGTATTGGTTTATATAATAAAATTGATGCGTATGTACTGCAGTCACAAGGTATGAACACTTACGAGGCCAACAATCATTTGGGCTTTGCTGATGATTTACGTGATTTTTCGGATGCTGTATTAATGCTCAATGCGCTTAATTTAAAGCATGTAAAATTAATGACTAACAATCCTAAAAAGCTTAACGCATTAAAAGATGCTGGCATAGAGGTGGACTCTGTTGTGGGCACTCATGCACACATTAAAGCTGGGCTTTCAGGTAACAAGGCGTATTTAGAGACTAAAATTAAGCATGGCTCTCATATGCTAGATATTAAGAAAATTAAAAAACCTTAGGGTCTGTTGACCTTTCAAGGTTAAATTTGCAGCAGTCTGTTTGGTATTTAGGCAAGGCAGAGCCTATGTGGTGTGGTTATTCCCCATAAATAGGCGATAACGCAGCATCAATGCCAAACAGGCGCTGCCCGAAGGGTTCTGCCTAGGGGCGATTTACTCTTTGTTGCCTACATGGATGTAGGTAAGGGGCGTGAGCAGGACGCGGAAGCTTTGCTCGGTTTTGACTTAGCCCACTAGGTTACAAACCTCGCGCCGCGATTAAATCGCCCCTAGTTTGAACAAATTTTAATCCGTAAAGGGCAACAGACCCTAATATTAACGGCATTTATCGCCGCCACCTATGTAATACCAACCAACGCCGAGTTATACTCGGCGTGTTTTGTTTTAATTAAGAGCAAGTATGTCTACACAATTACGAATTTTTAAAGCGGATGCGGCATTAAAATGGTTTAAAGCGGGTTGGCTAATTTTTAAAACTCAGCCATTAACCTTTATCTTTATGCACTTGTTTATTGGCATTGTTGGCTTGTTGTCTTTATTTTTGCCGTTATTACAAATAGTCGCAGCATTGGCTACACCATTTTTAACCGCTGGTTTTTATCAAGCCGTGCTTACCAAGCAGCAAGGCGGAAAAATTATGTTAGCCGACATTTTGAAGCCCTTTTCAGCAAAAGGAAATCGGTTAGGCTTATTCCGCTTAGCGCTTTATCAAATGGGTGCCGGTATTTTAATTGCGCTGCTCGCCAATGGTTTATTTGCCGATGCGATGGCGGTTATGACGCAGCCTGACTTAGATCCTAATACAGCAATTAGCCAAATGCTTGAGAGTATTTCGTTTGCCAATGTGGCACTGTTTTTAATTGCGCTGTCGATATACTTTACTTCGTTTGCCTATGCGGTACCGCTGGTTTACTTTAATAAAGAACAACGTATTTTAAATGCCTTAAAAAGTTCGTTTATGGTGTTTTATTATAATATTTTACCACTGAGTGTTTATGGTATTATTTGCGCATTATTAATTGTGGTGTCGATGTTCTTATCGCTACTACCGCTGTTGATTTTAATGCCAATTTGCTACATTAGTTTCTTTGTTTCTTATCAGGCTATTTTTATGCCCGTTGTGCCACCAAGTGATGACAGTAACATTAAGCCTTTAAGTAGCGAGCAAAGCGGGCGCTTTGACGCTTAATGGATGATACGTTAAAACAAAAGTTAAAAAACTATGTGCTTTGGTTACTAGGAAGGCAAGAGTATTCGCGCCGAGAGTTAACCCAAAAGTTACAGCAAAGAGAAGCAACCGACGAGTTCATAGAAAACCTGCTTGATTGGTGCGAAAAGCACAATTTTATTAACGAGCAGCGTTACTGTGAAGGGTTTGTAAGAAAGCACATATTTAAATGCCATGGCTTAAAGCGAATTCAAAGTGAGGCCATGAGCAAAGGGATTGATAGAGCACTGCTTGAAACAGTGATTGAAGAGCTGGAAATAGATTGGTTTGAGCTCGCGCAGGAAGCGTACAACAAAAAATATTCAACGACACCGGCAAACCTCGAGTACAAAGAAAAAGCTAAGCGCGTGCGCTACTTAATGTATCGAGGATTTAGCTATGATCAAATAAATTTTGCAATGCAAGCACAGTAAATACAGGTGAGACTTTCACATGCAGCACATGACTACCGCACAAATTAGGCAACAGTTTTTAGACTTTTTTGCCAGCAAGCAACACCAAGTTGTTCCTTCTAGTTCGCTTATACCGGGTAACGATGCCACGTTGTTATTTAATAATGCCGGTATGGTGCAATTTAAAGATGTATTTTTAGGCGCTGAAAGCCGCCCTTACACACGCGCAACCAGTTCGCAGCGTTGTGTGCGTGCTGGTGGTAAACATAACGATTTAGAAAACGTAGGTTACACAGCACGTCACCATACCTTTTTTGAAATGCTAGGTAATTTCAGCTTTGGTGATTACTTTAAGCAAGATGCAATTAAATTTGCGTGGGAGTTTTTAACTGAGGTTGTAAAACTACCAAAAGAAAAGCTGTTAGTAACCATTTACCATGATGACGAAGAAGCCTTTGGCTACTGGGCTAACGATATAGGCTTACCTGAAGATCGTATTATTCGTATTGCAACGAGCGATAACTTTTGGTCTATGGGTGATACGGGTCCTTGTGGTCCATGTTCTGAAATATTTTATGATCATGGCGAGCATATTTGGGGCGGTCCTCCGGGCACACCTGAAGAAGATGGTGACCGTTTCATTGAAATTTGGAACTTAGTATTTATGCAATACAACCGTCAAAGCGACGGGACTATGGAGCCACTTCCTAAGCAATCTGTTGATACAGGTATGGGCCTTGAGCGTATTTCAGCTATTTTACAAGGTGTGCATTCAAACTACGAAATCGACTTATTCCAAGGCTTAATTGCGGCCGCTGCAAGCGTTACCAATGCACAAGATATGGATGATAAATCACTTCGCGTGGTAGCCGATCATATTCGTTCGTGTGCATTTTTAATTTCAGATGGGGTTATGCCATCAAATGAAGGCCGTGGTTATGTATTGCGTCGTATTATTCGTCGTGCAGTACGTCACGGTAATAAGTTAGGTGCTAAAGGCGCGTTTTTCTATAAATTGGTTGCTGCACTTATTGAGCAAATGGGTCAAGCGTACCCAGAGCTTGCTAAGCAACAAGAAATTATTGAAAAAGTACTACGTATTGAAGAAGAGCAGTTTGGTAAAACGCTTGAGCGTGGTTTAGCTATTTTAGAAGAAAGCTTAAGTGATTTAACCGGGGATGTGATCCCGGGTGACTTAGTATTTAAGCTTTACGATACCTATGGTTTCCCTGCTGATTTAACAGCCGATGTTGCGCGTGAGCGCCAGATGACGATTGACCATCAAGGTTTTGAAGCATGCATGGCAGTACAACGTAAAACTGCGCAACAAGCGGGTAAGTTTGGGGCTGATTACAATGACCAATTAAAATCAGACAAGCACACTGACTTTAAAGGCTACGATAGCACTCATTACAGTGGCACAGTGGTAGAAATTTTTGCTGGTGGCGAAGCTGTATCATTACTTGAAGATGGTCAACAAGGTATTATTGTTTTAGACCGTACTCCGTTTTACGCTGAATCAGGCGGCCAAATTGGTGATAGCGGAACAATCACAGTAGCCGGCGGTGAGTTTGTGGTGACTAATACCACTAAACTGGGTAATGCTTTTGCTCACCATGGAACAGTTCAAGGGCGTATTGGCGTTAACGATAAAGTGGATGCAACTATTGACGATGCGCGCCGTGACAGCATTAAGAAAAATCACACCGCTACGCATATTTTGCATGAAGCACTGCGTCAGCTTTTAGGTGAGCACGTATCGCAAAAAGGCTCACTTGTGCAGCCAGATCGTCTGCGTTTTGACTTCTCACATTTTGAAGCGGTGACCAAACAAGAACTGCGCGAAATTGAGCGCGTAGTGAATGACGAAATTCGTCGTAACTTTGCTCTTAACACTGAGCTAATGGCAATTGATGATGCTAAAGCAAAAGGTGCAATGGCACTGTTTGGCGAAAAGTACGATGACGAAGTACGCGTTGTGACTATTGGTGATTACTCAATCGAGCTTTGTGGTGGTACACACGTAGAGCGTGCGGGTGACATTGGTTTATTCAAAATTGTATCTGAAAGCGGTATTGCTGCTGGTGTTCGTCGAATTGAAGCGGTAACAGGTGCAGAGGCAATTGCTTTTGTAAGCGAGCAAGAGCAACAATTAGCTGATGTTGCAGCGCTTGTAAAAGGTGACAATGCGTCAGTGCTTGAAAAAGTAACTGCCTTGCTTGAAAAGTCGAAAGGGCTTGAAAAACAAGTTGCCCAGCTTAACGATAAACTAGCCAGTGCGGCAGGTGCATCGTTACTTGATTCAGTGGTTGAAATTAACGGGGTTAAATTGTTAGTGGCCAACGTTGAGGGCACAGAATCAAAAGCGCTTCGCGGTATGGTTGATGACCTTAAAAATAAAATTGGCTCAGGTGTTATTGCCTTAGGTGTTGCCAGCGGCGACAAAGTAAGCCTAATTGCGGGTGTAACTAAAGACTTAACTGGCAAAGTAAAAGCGGGTGAGTTAGTTAATCACATGGCAGGCCAAGTCGGTGGTAAAGGCGGCGGTCGTCCAGATATGGCGCAAGCGGGTGGTTCTGAGCCACAAAATTTAACTGCAGCACTTGATAGCGTAACAGCTTGGTTAACTGAGCGTACTTAAGCTTAAGTGGCACTTATAGTTCAAAAATTTGGCGGCACTTCGGTAGGCTCAATAGAGCGTATTGAAGCGGTCGCCGACCTTGTTGTTAAAACCAAGCAACAAGGCCACCAAGTGGTGGTGGTGCTTTCGGCAATGTCGGGAGAAACCAATCGCTTAATTAATCTTGCCAAACAAATCGACTCTCGCCCGAGTAGTCGTGAACTCGATGTATTACTGAGTACCGGTGAACAAGTCTCTATCGCTTTATTAGCGATGGCCATTATTAAACGCGGCCATTCAGCGGTAAGCTTACTAGCCGATCAAGTGAATATATTAACCGATAACATGTTCGGTAAAGCCCGTGTAGAAGAAGTTGCGGCAACGCGTTTAAAACATGAACTTGAACATAACCGTATTGCTATTATTGCCGGCTTTCAGGGGCGCGATATTGAGGGCAACGTGACCACGCTTGGCCGTGGTGGCACCGATACCTCAGCGGTTGAAATTGCTGGTGCAATAAAAGCCGATGAGTGTCAGATCTATACCGATGTTGATGGCGTATATACTACAGACCCGCGTGTGGAACCTAACGCACGACGTTTAAGTCATGTTACCTTTGCTGAAATGCTTGAGCTGGCAAGTTTAGGCGCTAAAGTGTTACATATTCGCTCTGTAGAATCTGCTGGTAAACACAATGTCCCTCTGCGGGTGTTATCTAGCTTTAAACCCGATGAAGGCACGTTAATTAGTTTTGAGGAGAGCGACGTGGCGAGTAACGTTGTGTCGGGTATTGCATTTAATCGAGATGAGTGCTTAATTAAGGTGCATGGAATGCCGCAAGGCACCAAACATCTTGCAAAAGTTTTGAAACTTTTTGCTGATAATGGCATCGAAATAGATATGATTAATCAAATTAATCATAAAGTTGAAAAAGTCGACTATGCTTTTACTGTGCATTTAAATGATTACTTAAACGCACTTGATTTGTTAACGGCTGAGCAACAGCAATTTGACGCACAGGCAATTGACGGATTGACCAATGTGGCGAAAGTGTCAGCGGTGGGTATGGGGATGAAATCTCATTCCGGGGTAGCGAGTTTATTTTTTGATTCGTTAGCACAAGAAAACATTGATGTGATGCTTGTTGCCACCTCAGAGATCAAAATTTCAGTTTTAATAGATGAAAAATACCTAGAGCTGGCTGTTCGTGCATTACATAAGACATTTTTAACAGAAAATGAATAGATTGAGAGTTTTTACTTACTTTTTAGTCTAATTTTAATTAAAATGTTTGTGCGGAATCTTATAATTTTATTGGAACATGGGAGCAAGAGAATGCTAATACTAACTCGTAGAGTAGGCGAGACCCTTATGATTGGTGACGAAGTAACCGTTACAGTTCTAGGTGTTAAAGGAAATCAAGTTCGTATCGGTGTTAACGCACCTAAAGACGTATCAGTTCATCGTGAAGAAATTTACATGCGCATACAAGCTGAAAAGTCTAACCCTAACCCGGGCAATGCTTAATCAACATAGTATAAAATGTGCTAGTTAATATAACTATGACATTTGTAAAAGCCACTCATTGAGTGGCTTTTTTGTTTATAAAATCAATCGTTTCTTCGTCGAGTATTGCCTTAGAAATGTATTGCATACCGCTTTTACTTTTTAACAATAGTCCACAATCTGTAGTAATAATTTCGTTAATGTCGTGCCAAGCTAACTGGTAATTTTTGTAATGATTGGTTGATTTTATTCCGTCTTCGTCGAAGGTGAGAGTGACTTCAGAACCAGACGCTCTGCTTAGCATTTGCCTGGTAACCCACCATGGGCGGCGATAGTAAAAGGCGATGCATTCGAGTAGGGCTAGCATCAGCAAAAATGTACCTAGGTAATGATCTCCTAAACCATAAATACCAAATAATCCCAATACAACAAGCAGTGCTAATAAAAAATATTTAGGTTGCGCGCGTTTACTATAAGGCAGCGATTGGTCGAAGCATTCATAAAAGTAAGGTTTATCGAGTTTATAGGTTGTCGTAAATACCATGCATCTATACTTAAAAGCTATTTTTTATCATTTTAGCAAGCTATGTGGTAAATGCGCAGCTTAAAAAGAATTAATAGTTCAGAGTTTATAATTAATGGGTAGCAACTTGGCGACTAATACTAAACACAAAAAAAGCGACCGAATGGTCGCTTTTTAAAAAGGGGGCTGAATTAGCAATTTGTTTCTTCAGCGTTGACACCTTCTTTTACTTCTTCACAGGCATCTTCTACTTTATTTTGAACATCTGTCACGGCCTCGTCGATGCGTTCACCGGCTTCTTCTGCATGATTGTCTTCACAACCCATAATAAATGCACTTGCGAATAGGCCAATAGCTGCTGCTTTAAGTGTTGATGATTTCATAATGTAATTCCTTGTATATAAATTTAAAAAAGTTCGTTGTTTCTTATCTACCTGGGGCTTTTACCACGTAAAGCGCCAGAGACAAGTGAAATAACCAGTAAAACTAAAAAGATAAAAAATATGATCTTAGCAATTCCTGCTGCGGCTCCTGCAATACCACCAAATCCTAAAACGGCTGCGATTAGTGCGATCACCAAAAATGTAATTGTCCAGCGTAACATTGTCATCTCCTTGATTCATCTAAGTGTTAAAGTGTTGTTTTTATATAAGCGAGTAATATGCCAATGTTTTATTTTGTTTTAAATCAATGGTTTAATTTATTTTTTGAGTTTGGCTTTATATTAGGTTGGTAATTTTTACGGTTTTATCTGTAACTTATTCACAGTGGTGTCTGATGAGATAATAAATAGTTTTTACATTCGTTATTTTGGTAAGACCAATTAACATTTGCTTTGGCAGTTTTTAGTGGATTAGCTCATTAGGTATATTTTTATGTATTTTTACAGAATATTAGGGTTTTTATATATTCTTTGTTTATAACGAACATTTTTAACATCTATATATATAGGTTAAATAAGCTATTTTAGGTGGTGTTAACCTTATTGGTGATATGTTACTTTTAGATTAATTGGTTTTACCAATTTACAATGTGTAGACAAAAGAATAGTTTTTGTTACTATTGGTGAATATTTATTTAAATAAATCGACTTTTTATGTATTCAGTTTTGAACAGGGGAGAATTATGGATATAGGGGCTTTGCTCACAACTGCAGGCAATTTAATGCTAACCGGTATGGTGGGTGTGTTTGTATTTCTTTCTTTATTGATTGGTGCAGTGACAGTTATGTCTAAGCTGGCTAGCAAATTTTCTCAGCCAGAACTTGAAGTATCACAGAGAACACCATCTTTTAAATCTCAAGGTGTGCCAAATGAGCACATCGCTGCAATTAGTGCTGCCATTGCTCAGTACAAAACAAATAATAATTAGAGGAGCATACCCATGGCTAAATTAAAAATAACAGAACTCGTACTTCGAGACGCACATCAGTCGCTTTTAGCTACCCGCATGCGATTAGACGACATGTTACCTATTGCAAAAAAAATTGATGACGCAGGTTATTGGTCTATAGAGTCTTGGGGTGGGGCTACCTTTGACTCATGTATTCGTTATTTAGGCGAAGATCCGTGGGAGCGTATTCGCGCGCTTAAAAAGGCGATGCCAAATACACCCCAGCAAATGTTACTTCGCGGTCAAAACTTATTGGGGTATCGCCATTATGCTGATGATGTTGTTGAAAAGTTTGTTGAGCGCGCACACAAAAATGGCGTAGACGTATTTCGTATTTTTGATGCCATGAATGATGTACGTAACTTAGAAACTGCCATAAAAGCGGCGGTTAAAGTAGGCGCGCATGCCCAAGGTACGATTTCTTACACGGTAAGCCCAGTACACACATTGGATATGTGGCTAACACTTGCTAAGCAGCTTGAAGAATTAGGTTGTCATTCAATTTGTATTAAAGATATGGCGGGATTGCTTAAGCCTTACGATGCAGAAAAACTGATTAAAGGCTTAAAAGAAACGGTTTCAATTCCTATTGCCATGCAATGTCATGCAACAACGGGTTTAAGTACCGCAACGTATCAAAAAGCGATTGATGCCGGTATTGATATGCTCGATACGGCTGTATCGTCTATGAGTATGACTTATGGTCATTCAGCAACTGAAACAATTGCTGCAATCGTGGAAGGTACTGAGCGTGATACTGGGCTTGATTTAAACCACCTTGAAGAAATTGCAGCTTACTTTAGAGACGTACGTAAAAAGTACGCTGCGTTTGAAGGCAGTTTAAAAGGTGTTGATGGCCGAATTTTATTAGCCCAAGTGCCAGGTGGTATGTTAACTAACATGGAAAATCAGCTTAAAGAGCAAGGCGCTGCTGATAAACTAAACGAAGTATTACTTGAAATTCCACGAGTACGTGAAGATTTAGGCTTTATTCCACTCGTTACACCTACCTCACAAATTGTTGGTACTCAAGCGGTATTAAATGTACTCACTGGTGAGCGTTATAAAACCATTACCAAAGAAACTGCTGGCGTATTAAAAGGTGAGTATGGTTCAACACCTGCACCAATGAATAAAGAGCTTCAAGAGCGTGTACTTGATGGCAGCGAAGCAATTACCTGTCGCCCTGCAGATGTGATCAAACCTGAACTTGAAACGCTTGAGGCTGAATTAAGTAAACTTGCGCAAGAGCAAGGCTTAACGCTTGCTGATGAGCAAATTGATGATGTGCTCACGTATGCCTTATTCCCACAAATTGGTTTGAAGTTTATTAAAAACCGCAATAACCCTGACGCATTTGAACCTGTTCCTAGCGCTGATGATAGCTCCAATAAAGCACCTGAAAAATCAGCGGCAAACAATAAAGGCGTTAAGGCTGAGCAATACAGCGTTAAAGTAGATGGCAAAGTATACGATGTCGTGGTTGCTCAAGGCGGTGAGCTTAAAGAGGTGACGCTAAAAGACTCTGAGCATATTCCACAGTCGGCATCAGTTGCTTCAGGTGAAACTCTTAATGCGCCACTTGCCGGTAATATCTTTAAAATTAAAGTAAAGCCAGGTCAGGTAGTAAATGAAGGTGATGTGGTGATTATTATGGAAGCCATGAAAATGGAAACCGAAGTACGCGCCATGCATACCGGTACAATTGCAGACGTGCTTGTCTCTGAAGGTGATTCAGTGTCAACCGGCGATGCAATGATTGCATTAGCTTAAGGAGTAATTAGAGGATGGATGGTATTTTAAACCTCTGGCATGCCACAGGCATTGCTAACTTTACATTTCCTGGGCTGATCATGATTGCCGTTGGTTGTTTGTTATTATTTTTAGCTATAGTTAAAAACTTTGAGCCGCTACTATTACTGCCCATTGGTTTTGGGGCTATTTTAACTAATATTCCTGTGGCGGGCTTATCTGACCCTGGTGGCTTACTTTATTATGTTTACTATGTAGGTATTGATACCGGAATTTTTCCGTTATTAATATTTATGGGAGTGGGCGCGCTCACTGACTTTAGTGCCTTAATTGCAAATCCGCGTATGTTGTTATTAGGTGCTGCGGCGCAGTTTGGTATTTTTGCTACCTTATTTGGGGCTATTTTACTTAACTTTATTCCAGGGTTTGAGTTTAGTTTACAAGATGCGTCAGCAATTGCCATTATTGGTGGCGCTGATGGGCCAACCGCTATCTTTTTAGCGTCAAAGCTGGCACCTGATTTATTAGGTGCTATAGCAGTGGCTGCGTACTCGTACATGGCGTTGGTTCCTATTATTCAGCCGCCTATCATGCGTGCGTTTACAACGCCTGAAGAACGTAAAATTCAAATGCCAGAACTGCGTAAAGTATCAAAAAAGGAAAAAATTATTTTTCCGCTGATGGTACTCACTTTAACTGCGCTCTTTTTACCAGCCGCCATTCCACTGGTTGGTATGTTTTGTTTAGGTAACTTAATGCGTGAGTCGGGTGTGGTCGATAGGCTAAGTAACAGTGCTCAAAACGAAATTATTAATATAACCACCATATTTCTAGGACTAGCGGTAGGCTCTAAGCTTGCTGCCGAGCAGTTCTTAACAGTGGAAACCATTGGTATTTTAGTGCTGGGCGCAATGGCGTTTGCTATTGGTACGGCCTCAGGTGTATTTATGGCAAAAGGCTTAAATAAAATTTCAAAAACCCCAATTAATCCATTAATTGGTGCAGCGGGTGTATCGGCTGTTCCTATGGCGGCTCGTGTAGTTAATAAAGTCGGTCTTGAAAATAACCCGCACAACTTTTTACTGATGCATGCCATGGGGCCTAATGTAGCTGGCGTACTGGGAAGTGCTGTTGCTGCAGGTATTTTATTAGCACTTGTTGGCTAGTAATATTTAATCCAACCATTAGCGCAGTTTACTGCGCTTTTTTTTGCCTAAAATTTAATGTTTTAGATTAAGCGGTTTCTTGTATAGGGTTTTTTGTTTAAAGTAATCACTCTTCATTTTTTAAAAGGGCTGTCAAATGTTACACACTCCGCTGGCAAAATATTTACCCAAGGTTAGTAAGCTTGTATTTGGTTGTATGGGTTTAGGAGGTGCTTGGAATAAAGACGCCATCAACAGTGGGCACTTAAAGCAAGCTCATTCATGCATAGACGCAGCATTTGAAAGCGGGATTAACTTTTTTGATCACGCTGATATTTATACCTTAGGCAAAGCTGAGCACGTTTTTGGTAAAGCGTTGGCTGAGCGTCCTGAGCTCAGAGAACAAATGTATATTCAGTCTAAGTGTGGTATTCGCTTTGCTGATGAGAAAAACCCGCAGCGTTATGATTTTTCTGCTGATTGGATTGAGCGTTCTGTTGAGGGCTCACTTAAACGATTAAATACCGACTACTTAGATGTGCTTATGTTGCATCGCCCCGATCCATTAATGGAGGTGGAGGAAGTTGCGCAAATATTTAGCTGTTTAAAAGAAAGTGGCAAAGTGCGTCATTTTGCAGTTTCTAATATGTCTCAACATCAAATAAGGTTTTTGCAGCGCGCTTTAGATATGCCAATTGTGGCAAATCAAATAGAGGCCAGTTTACAAAAACATCAGTGGGTTGATGAGGGCATTTATGTAGGTAATGCCGATGGTAAAGATATTAACTTTACCCCAGGGTGTGTTGAGTATTGTCGTGAGCATGACATTCAAATTCAGAGTTGGGGCAGTTTGTGCCAAGGTTTATACTCAGGCGGTGACCTATCAAAAGCGTCACAAGCGGATGTAAACACGAGTATTTTAGTTAGTAAGCTTGCCGTTTTATATGGCACAAGTGCAGAAGCTATTGTATTGGCATGGCTACTTCGCCATCCTGCATCGATTCAGCCAATTATAGGCACAACTAATGTAGATCGTATTAAGGCATCGAGTGATGCAATTAATATTAACTTAAGTCGAGAGCATTGGTATGAGTTATATATTAGCGCGAAAGGCTGCGCTTTGCCGTAAGTTAATACCCGTTTCAATATTATTTAAACGAATTGGTATAATACAAAGGTGTTGATATGAATATATTTGTCATTTTAATTAGCTTAGTGATTGCTTTGGTGATCATTATTCCTTTGCTAGAAAAGTACCAAAGTAAAATGGGGCTAGAGGGTGCTACCAAATACAGCAAGTATATTTGGCCATTAGTCATGATATCTTTGGTTGTGCAGCTAATTTATGTACTTGTAAATTAAGATTGAAACTTAAATATCACACACAAAAAAGCCTTTGCGGGTAACCCCAACAAAGGCTTTTTTATTTAATCAGTGAAGTGGTTATCTAAGTGCTAGTTGTAGCTCACGATTACGCTCTAGTTGCGCGATAAAGTTATCAGCAATAGGCTTAAATTTAGCAAGCTCTGAACGAGGTAATGGTTCAGACTTAGGTAGTTTTACGGTTTTAGGGTTACGGTGAACGCCGTTAACCAAAAACTCATAATGTAAATGCGCACCGGTTACACGACCAGTTGAGCCAACAGTACCTATTTTTTCTCCCTGTTTTACCTTTTGCCCTGTTCTGACTAAGCGCTTGTTAAGGTGTAAGTACTTAGTAACATATTGAGTACCATGGCTAATAAATACGTAATTACCATTATATTTGCTATAGCCTGCTTTAATTACTTTACCATTACCCGATGATACAACTGGCGTGCCTGTGCGTGCAGCGTAATCAATGCCGCGATGTGCTTTCACTTGTCCTGTAACAGGGTGTAGGCGGCGAGGGTTAAAGCTTGAACTAATATATTTGAAATTAACAGGCGCACGCAAAAAGGCTTTTTTCATACTACGGCCTTCAGGGGTGTAAAAGTTACCGTCTGTGTGACGAATAGCGGTGTAACGCTCACCTTGGTTTATAAATTCAGCGGCAATAATTTTACCGGTGCCAATAAACTCACCGTCAACAAAATGAGACTCATAAATTAAGCCAAATTCATCACCCTTGCGAATGTCGTTAGCAAAATCGACGTCCCAACCAAATATATCGGCAAAGTTCATGATTTGGCGTTCACTTAAACCTGCTGCAATTGCAGAGGTCCAAAAGCTACTTGAAATTTCCCCACCGGCTGTTTTGCTCAGTGTTTCTATTTCTTTGCTGTCAATTGAGGTGTCGTATTGGCCTTCGTCATTAAGTGTGACGAATAGCGTATCCGTTTTAGAAATAACGTAGCGTAATTGAGCTAATGAACCGTCTTCGGCGGTAGCAAAGCTTAACGTTTCACCTGGGTGAATTTTAGTTAGCTTACGTGTTTCAGCGTTGGTGTTTACAAGTTTATGCAGCGTTTGCGCAGAAAAACCGGCACGCTTAAAAATAATCGCTAAGTTGTCACCATTTTTAACTTGGTGATCGACAAAATCATATTCTGGAAGTTTTTGTGCTGCCTGCTCTGAATTAAGGTCAGTGAGTTTTTCGTTCTCACCTACTTTAATTTGTAATTCATAGCGCTTACCAATTTCTAGTGTGTTTTCACTATTGTCTTTGGATGCAGTGGCTTTTTCAGAAGGAAGAAAGGCTAAGGCAACAATAGCAGAAACCAAACCTAGAATAAGCATTTTGTGTTTTTTGGGGAGCGTGTTAACCACGTGAACCATAACGTGCCTTTTTCTGCTGTCAAGATAATAAATAGGTTATATTGCAGGATATAACGAATAATCTGTGAATACTAGTATTTTGTAGATTTAAACTCGAGTTAAATTAGGCTAAAATCATAGGGTATTCAGGCTGTTTGTGTTTAAAGTTGAACTGTTACACTATTTTATATTCTTGGATACTTTGCTTTTTCATCATAATGTTAAATTAGCTTATAAAACGGTTTAATTACGAGAAGTGATTAATTTGTAAACTGTTTTTAGTTTGTGATAAACACTTTTGGCGTATTATTAATCGCTCGTTTATATCCCCTTTTAGAACGTACACCCTGCATTTTAGTTGGTGCTGCGATTAGTTAAAAAAGTTGTTCTAATTAGGTGGAAATTTGTTATGTTAGCTAAATAGTTTTATTTGCTTTGTGATAACGCGCTAGCAATAAACCGTGAGCATATTACACCCCCTTCGTTGTCAGAATTTTTTGGAGTAACACACAGTGGATTTACAAACCGCTCTAGCAGAGATAAAACGCGGTGCAGAAGAGATATTAATTGAAGATGAGTTGGTTGAAAAATTAAAGTCGGGGAAAAAGCTAAAAATTAAAGCTGGTTTTGATCCTACGGCTCCAGATTTACACCTAGGTCACACTGTACTCATTAATAAAATGAAAACCTTTCAAGATTTAGGTCATGAGGTTATTTTTTTAATTGGTGATTTTACCGGTATGATTGGCGATCCAACGGGCAAAAATGTGACCCGTAAACCACTTACACGTGATGACGTGCTTGCCAACGCCGAAACCTATAAAGAGCAGGTGTTCAAAATTTTAGACCCGGCTAAAACAACCGTCGCTTTTAACTCTACATGGATGGAGAAATTAGGCGCTGCGGGGATGATAAAATTAGCCGCGCGTCAAACTGTGGCGCGTATGCTTGAGCGTGATGATTTTAAAAAGCGCTATGCTGGCGGTCAATCGATTGCGATTCATGAGTTTTTGTATCCACTGGTGCAAGGCTGGGATTCAGTCGCATTAGAGTCAGATGTTGAGCTAGGCGGCACCGATCAGCGTTTTAACCTATTAATGGGTCGTGAGCTGCAAAAAGATGAAGGTCAAAAACCACAAACAGTATTAATGATGCCTTTACTTGAGGGAACTGACGGCGTTCAGAAAATGTCGAAGTCACTCGGTAATTATATTGGTATTACTGATACGCCTTCAGATATGTTCGGTAAAATCATGTCAATTAGTGACGTACTTATGTGGCGTTACTACGATTTGTTAAGTAGCCTTTCTATCGAGCAAATTGCAGCGCAAAAACAGCGTGTAGAGCAGGGTACTAACCCGCGCGATATTAAAATTGAATTAGCTAAAGAGCTAATTGCGCGTTTTCACAGTGAAGCTGATGCGCAAGCTGCTCATGATGACTTCATCCAGCGTTTTCAGAAAAAAGCCTTGCCAGATGAAATCCCTGAGCTGACAGTTAATATTGATGAAGAGTCAATTTTAATCGCTAACTTACTTAAAGAAGCGGGCTTAGTGGCGAGTACCTCAGAAGCCATGAGGATGATCAAACAAGGTGCTGTAAAGCTAAACGGCGAAGACAAAATTACAGATACCAAATTGGAAATTGTAAAAGGCACAACGGCTATTTACCAAGTAGGTAAACGCAAATTTGCAAATATCACCGTAGCTTAAAACTGCGGACATTATAAAAACCAGCTACGGCTGGTTTTTTTATGCGAACTTAAAAACGAGAACAGCCTTAATAATTTCAACGCTAATAATAATCAGAAGCCAAAAAAAGCGAGTTTGGTTAAGTGTATTGAGTAGTTGTGGTATGTCATCGGCGTTGGGAAGACGCTCTACACCGACACGCATTTTATTAAAACGCTGTGTATTATAAATAGCAGGCCCACCAAGTTGTACCCCCAAAGATGCAGAGCACACACTAAGTAACCAGCCTGTATTGGTTTGATAGAAGTGTCGGCCATAATGCTTAATATAATGCATGCTTTTTTTACTGGCCTTTAGTGAGGCAATTGTCAGCGCGAGTAAACGTATGGGAATGTACTCAACAATAAAAAGAACCAGTTTAAGCGGCATCAAAAAAGAGCTGTTTGGGGCTATATCACTTCGCCACGCCTGTTGAATTAAAGTGATTAAACGATAGGCGAGAGCGGCGACGGGGCCCAATACTAAAAATATGAAAATTACCACAAAGTAATGACGCGCCGTTCTAAGTATGACACTTTCCATAATGGCTTTAATGATCCCGGGGCTTGAAAGTGCATTAACTTCACGGGCTACTAGTGGCTTTAATAATTCGCGTGCTGTCGATTTTTGATTTTTTTTGACTAGCCTAGCTATGCGTATCGCTTTTTTATTCAGGCTACTGTTTTCTAGGCATAAATATAAAATAAGACCTGATAACAGCTCGGGGTAAAAGGCAAGCTGAAGCAGTAAAACTACAATAATAAGCACAGTACTAAGTATAAGCGTACTTGCCATTGAGGCTGCTAAATAATGATATTGCTTGGTGTCTGTTTTTTTATAAATACGCTGGCTTATAGCGCTAAAAATAGCAGAGAGTATGTGGTTAGGGTGATACCAACTTACTAAAGGTAAAAAGCGCTCAGCAAGGAGCGCACAAATAAATACAATAAAGTCCAAATGATTTTGAACAATATTATTGAGCATTTACAGCGTAACCGCCGTTAATTTCTCAAGTAAAGCTACGACCATTTTTGATGAATTTATAGAGGCTGTTTCTAAGTATTCTTCAAATGATTGCGGCGACTCTTTGCCTGCAATATCAGACATTGAGCGAATAACAACAAATGGTGTATTAAGTGCAAAACACGTTTGCGCAATTGATGCACCTTCCATCTCTACTGCTAGCATTGTAGGGAAGTCACTGCGTGCTTTTTCAATACGAACAGGGTCGCACATAAACGAGTCGCCAGTGCAAATTAAACCAACAAGGGTTTTTACTTCACTAATTTGTGCAATTGTTTGCTCGGCTGCTTCTACAAGTTTAGGGTGAGCAGTAAAACCTGCTGGCATTTGTGGTACTTGGCCAATTTCGTAACCAAACGCTGTTACATCAACATCGTGATGACGTACTTCAGATGAAATTACTACATCGCCAACGTTTAGTGATGGGTCGAATCCACCGGCAGAGCCAGTGTTAATAACACAATCTGGATTGAAGTTATCGATAAGTAATGTGGTTGCGATTGTCGAAGCGACTTTACCTATACCTGATTGCACTAAAGTGACGGTATTGCCTGCAAGCTCGCCTGTGTAAAAAGTAAAACCAGCCTTGGTTAAAACTTGTGGATTTTGCATCGCCTCGCGCAAAATTTTAACTTCTGGCTCCATTGCGCCAATAATACCAACATTCATAGTGTTAAATTCCTGAGTTTGAATACGGTGATTATACTGCAAAAAATAACGTGGGGTAAAACAAACAAAAATGCGAGCTTAAAAAGCCCGCACTTTATAAACTTATTGATTATATTTCAGCAAGGGCTGTTGATTGTGCCTTTGCTTGAGAAGGAGACAATACCGCAGGTTTATGAACTCTAGCACGCGTAGGTCGTGATGGTTTAGATGCCGCTGGCTTACCTAATTTAAACATAATTGCATCGCGTACTTCGCTTGGGCGGTAGCCTGCCTTCACTTTCATACGAATATGTGGAATACCTGCGGCTTCCAATGCGCCATTAACAAACCAGTCGCGCTGTGCTTTGTGGCCATCTTTATTGGCGTTATTAACTAAGTCAACCGCAGCCACTATGGTCATTTTTTCTTTATCTACTAAAACAAAGTCGAGCTGCTTATTTTTTGCTTTAGCCATTGCCGCACGTTTAGATTTAACAGACAGGCCTTGTTTACAGTCAATCACATCGATTAGTTTAACGCGACTAACAATTTTATATTGATCGCCAACAGCGCGCTCTAATAAATTCAGAAACGCCCCTTCTACTTGGGTAAATACACTTTGCTTACGAGTAAAAGGATAAGGGTTTCCGCCGTCATCATTAAATTTTGACGCAACGACAGATGCCCCAATAACTAGCACTAATATTAATAATAAAGCGAATTCCATACGGTAACTCCATAACAACAAATTGACACTGCTTTTCTAAAGCAATTTATGTGCCCAAATAGTTGTTATGGTTGTTTTATTAACGAATGGGGATGAGCACTATTATGCTTTATAGCCGCCTTCAATACCTTTTACGGCAATCGCAACTGCATCATGAGCATGTAAAGACTCATAATGGTTAATTTGCAGGAAGTAATCGCTAAACTCTTTTGACTCTAACGTCGTTTTAATTTTTCGTGCTGCGTCTTCACAAAACATTAAATTTTGACCGTTTAAGCGAGCAAACTCTTGTTCGTCTTCACGTTTTACCGCAGCTTGTACTGGTGTTTTTAGCTCATCTTCTAGTAAGTTTATTAAGTTAACCACATCAAACTGTTTAATGTTATTTGCTAATTTAACTTTAACATTAGCAATTGAACGCTGTGAATGCGGGGTTGCTACAATGCCTTGAGTTGTTCCAAGCCACTCTAAAACTTCTGATTGAGTGAGTGTTTCTTGAGAAAACTTTTCGCTGAATGCGTTTTGAATTAATTGGCGAGCCAGTGCTGCAGAGCAGGGGCAAGTTGATGAATAAGTCACATCAACGCTGAGCTCAAAACTAATAACGCCTTGATTTATAGTGCTGGTAAGTACAATGGGATAGCTTTTCCAACCTGCTTTACCACTAAGTAATGACTTACGGCGTAGCGGCAATTCAAATTTAAATTCAATGTGTGCTTTATCACTTAAGCCTTCATGACTGGTGATAAAGGTATCTAAGGCTTGTGCTAAGGTTTGTGGATTGACCTGTTGCTCAGTTGAGAGGTGATCCAACGCTAAAAATAGTCGCGACATATGAATGCCTTTAGCATCTTCTTTGTGTAAATTAACAAAGGCGCGTGCTTTTGCATTAACGGTAACTGGAGCTAAATCAAGAGATTCAAAAATAAAAGGCAGCTCTATATCGCCCATACCTACCCAGTCTAATTTACCTGTTTGTAATGCGGCAGCCGTGTTAGCAATATCTGGCATAGTTTTTTGCATGATACGTTACTCGTTATTTGCAATATTTAAAACGCCGCATTTTACACTAAATAAAGATTTGCTGAAATGCAGCAAATAACACCAAACATGAAATTTTATTGTTTTTGTCGCACAACATGAAAATAGCTGATAGAAAATGCTAAAATTAGCCTTTAACCTTGAAAGGTCAACAGACCCTAAGCATTTAGCTAAGAGAAAAACTGATATATGACTGATTCTTCTTTAAACCCGTGGGTTCGAGTTCTTTCCAGTTCAATAACTCGTTTTGGTGAGTTTAAAACTGCAGCTATTTGCTATGCATTATTACTGACAATATCGCTGGTTTTATCAAGTATGTTTTATTACGTTGCCATAGGCGAAGTAAACTTGGTTGATATACTCGCCGTGGTATTTTTTACCTCGGTTGTTTCTCCTTTAGTTATCAGCATATTATTAAACTCTATTCGGCAACTTGATGCCTCTTATGCTTATTTAGATAGTGCCACAAAACAAGAGAAGCTTTTAAATCAAACCCTCAAAGACAATATTAACCGCTTAAATATTGAAATTGACGAACGTAAAATGGCTTTTCATGCCAAACACCGAGCAATAGAAGAGCTTAGGCGTGAAATTGCAGAGCGTAAAAAAACACAACAAGAACTCGCACAGCAAGGCATGTTACTGCGCTCAATAGTAGACTCCTCGCCGGATTTATTTTATTACCGCGATAACAACGGGGTATTTGCCGGTTGTAATAAAATGTTTGAAGAGGTAATGGGCAAAACCAGTGGTGAACTTATTGGTAAAGCCGCAGAAGAAATATTCCCAAGCCACTTTTTATCAGAAGTACTCAGAACCGATGAGCAAGTTGAGCGCACTCACCAAGGTTTAACTATAGATGTGGAGTACTCAGTAAACGGTGAAATTAGGTGGTTTGAACTCAGAAAACTCCCCTTTATAAATGAGCAGGGCGATTACATTGGTCTACTAGCCTTTGGCCGTGATATTACCAGTCGTAAAGAAGCTGCGCAGGCACTGGAAACAGCTTACAAAGATAAAGGGAAATTTATTGCCACATTAAGCCATGAGTTACGCACACCGCTTAATGGTATTGTGGGCTTAACGCGCATGCTACTGGATACCGAATTAAACAAACAGCAACGCAGTTGGTGTAATACCGTGTTTTCAAGCGCCGAAACGCTAGGTAACATATTTAACGATATTATAGATTTAGATAAAATTGACCGTGAGCAGTTAGATATTGCCGCCAACGAAATTAATGTTTCGGACTTTATCAACGATGTAGTTAACTTTGCAGGCCTTATTGCTGAGCAAAAAGAGCTTTCGTTTGAAGTGAAGCGTTCTGGCATGCTTGACATATATGCTTTGCTTGACCCGACTCGTTTACGCCAAGTGGTGTGGAACTTAATTAATAACGCCGTTAAGTTTACTCAACAAGGGAGCGTAATCTTAGATTGTGCCAGAGAAAACCGTGAAGATGGCCCTTGGCTTATTATTAAAATACTCGATACCGGTGAAGGTATTCCACAAGAGCAACTAACACGCATTTTTGACATGTACTATAAAGCGCCAGATCTTAAAGGCACCAATGCCATAGGTTCAGGTATTGGCTTAGCTGTCACCAAAGCGTTAGTAAGCGCAATGAAAGGCACAATAACGGTTAATAGTACCCCAGGAGAGGGCAGTTGCTTTACGGTACAAATTCCGCTGAATTTATGTAGTGCTCCTACCGAACATAGTTATGTTGGCCGTAGCTTATATATTTTATTAGTGGAGGATGTGCCACTTAATGCTGAAATTGCCACTAACCTACTAGAGCAACGTGGACACGAAGTGCTGTGGGCTGAAACGGGTGAAGATGCTTTATCGTTTGTCGAAACTGAAGATGACTTAGATTTAGTATTACTTGATATGCAGTTGCCTGATATTAATGGTGACGAAGTGGCAAGACAAATTCGTGCTCAAAGTCATTTTGATCAGCTACCAATAGTGGCATTAACGGCCAATGTACGCAGTGCTGAAGAAGAGCTTGAGGGTATATCTATTCAAGGCGCACTAGCTAAACCAATAAACACAAGCAAGTTAGATAATATGCTCGCTGAACTCTTTGGCATTAAGCAAGCGCAAACCGAGGCTCCTCAACGAGTGGTCAATCAAGCGTTATTAAATCAAATTAATACTGACTTGTTGGATATTGAAACCATTGAAGACTTTGTAAATTCGATGGGCGTTGAAGTATTTAAACGCAGTAGCCAGTTGTTCGCAAAGCTAAATCCGCAGTACCAACAAGAGCTATTAGCTTCGTTAAACGCTGCTGATAGAGAAGAGTACAAATCGGTTGCGCACAAATTAAAAGGTGCCGCTGGTTCGGTGGGTCTTAATGATGTTCAGTTGCATGCAAAGCAAATGGAGCATGGGGCGCTGGAGCAAAGTGATGAAGTGTTAGCTGTGTGGCTTGAGGAGTTAACAGATAAAATAAATGAAGGACAACAGGCCCTTCATTTATTTTTACAGCAATTAGAGTAATAACTAATTAGCTGTCGATTTTACCAATGAAACGGTAACCTTCACCATGGATGGTGCTGATTAACTCAGATGTTGAGTTGTCGCTTTCAAAGTGTTTGCGGATACGACGAATTGTTACGTCAACCGTACGGTCGTTAGCGCGGAGCTCTCGGCCAGTCATGTGTTTAATTAGTTGCTCACGGCTAAATATACGACCCGGAGAGTCAAGCATTAAACGCAGTGCTCTGTATTCGCCTTTAGGTAGACGTTTCGCGTCTCCGTTTGGAGAAGTAAGGCAACGACTGTTTTCGTCAAGTTCCCAACCGTTAAAGGTGATCACGCCATTTGTTTCAATAGCAGACTCTTCACCACCTAATGCAGTACGCGTAATTAAGTTACGAGCACGAATAGTTAATTCACGCGGGTTGAAAGGCTTAGTAATATAGTCATCAGCACCAATTTCAAGACCTAAAATACGGTCTACATCGTTGTCACGGCCTGTTAAGAAAATAAGACCAACTTTGCGTTTTTGGCGTAATTCGCGAGCTAAAATAAGCCCGTTTTTACCTGGCAGGTTGATGTCCATAACTACAAGATTGACGTCATCGTTATTTGTAAGCTTATCATGCATATCATCGCCATCAATGGCTTCAATAACTTTGTAACCTTCGGCTTCAAATAAACTAACGAGGTTTAGTCTAGTTACGTCTTCATCCTCTACGATCAGAATGACTGGCGTTTGCATTTTTAATTAACCTTTTTGGAGTGTGTTTTATTTTAAAATCGGTGTGATCATCAAAACCGACTACTAGAATTATAGGATTATATCTAAATGTTAACAAGTAAAAACAAATTAGATAAAAACAGCTGCGCGCCCAAACCTACTTTGACGTATTATTAAAAACCGCGGCTTAATTGATACTTAACGTTGGATGTATAATTTGAATTATAAAGTCGAAGCCATTTCCCTTTAATAATTGATACATCCATCAACCACCTAAAGATACTTAAAATAATCAGACTAATTCAAAACGGAATTATATCACTTTACAATTTTTCATCAATGTATGTGATATGTTAAACACAATTAAGTTCATTAATTGTGTGAAAATACAGCATTAATGGTACAACTGTTCAATGAGTGCTGTCTTAGTATGGTCATAAAGTCGTAATTCAAGAGCAGGCAACGGATTTATTTCACTTTTTAAAATAGCGTAATAATAAATCGTGCTCCTGATTGATACTCAGTATCTAACACAATCTCTCCAGCCAAAGCCTGGGTCACTAAGTTGTAAACTAAATGCATGCCTAATCCACTGGCTCCTTGACCGCGTTTTGAAGTAACAAAGGGGTCAAAAATTTTCGCTCTTATGTTGCTCTCTACACCTAGGCCGTTGTCGGTGTAGGTAATTTGTGTTTTTGTGTTTGTTGCCACAATATCAATTTGCACTACATTGTCACCGCCAGCTACAAATCCGTGTAGTAGGGAGTTTAAAATTAGTTGATGGAAAACTTGCTGCAGTGGCCCTTTTTTACTTTCAACGGTTAAATCTGCTGGACAATTTATAAGAACTTTAGGATTTTTTATTCTTAACTCTTGCCCCATAGACAATAATGTATCGTTTATGAGCTGCTGTAAGTGAACTGTGCTAGTGATTTCATCATCTTTAATCACGGCCACTTTTTTAAAGTTAGAAATAAGCTCTGCGACACGGTTTAAACTACTGTAGATGAGGTCTAAGTTTTCAATGCCATCGTTAGTAAATTGCTCAAATTGACTGGCAGTCAATGACTTATTTTGAAAGTTAATTTGTAGCTCCGCGAGTTTATCCCTTAGTAAAGTAGAACCGGTGATCCCAAGCCCTATAGGGGTATTTACCTCATGAGCTACACCTGCCACCATTTGCCCTAATGAAGCCATTTTTTTGTTTTCGACAATTTGAGTTTGGTATTGGTGCATCTTTTCAAGTGTAGATAGTAACTCTTTATTTGCTTCTCTGAGCGCGATGGTTCGTTGGCTTACTTTTTCTTCAAGATTTGAGTTTAGTAGCTTAATTTCTTTTTTATCTTCTTCGTGGCGCTCTATTTGTCTTTGTGTTCGCGCCAGCATTACATTTAAGCTGTTAGAAAGCCGGGTTATTTCAGTTAAGTTTGTTAAAGGCGCCCGGGCGTAGTAGTTATGATTTTTAGCTATGTTTTGCAGTAACAAGCTTAAGTTTTCTATTGGGCTGGCTATCCTTTTTTGTAGCCTTAAAATAATCAAAGAGATGAAGATAAGTATTAAAGCGATAATGGCAATATCAATTATAATTTTTTTAGTGATAAGCTTATTTAAGTTATCCAAGCTGCCCCTAATATACACATAACCCAGTAACTGATCATTATTGAGTATTGGAGTAATGTACTCAATAAACTCATCACCTACTTGGGGTTCTATAAAGTCGTTAATACTGTCTGTTTTGATTGGAACAGGTGGCGATTTTCGGGCATTAAAACTGGTAAAAAATACTGGTTTATTTGTTTGCTCATCTAGCGCATAAATATGTAAGTTTGTAACCGATGATACTTGTTGAAGAAGCTTTAACCGCCTTTCTTCTGCAGGTCTATTTTTATTTAGTAATGACGGCATTGCATCAAAGGCAATGATCTCTGACACCAGCACAAGTTTACTAATGAGCTGCTTTTTTTGCTCTTGTGTACTTAAGTAAGTAGAAATAGAAAGAGATAATAGCAAACAGATGGCTGTTATAAGCATGATGGTTTTAAACAATATGCTACGAATGCTATTTTGCTCTACAGTTTTAGGCATTGCGAGAGGGTCATCCGTGTCAATTGTGAGTGTAATAAATACTAGTTTAGCAAAAACAGGAAAAAGTGAAGAAAAAAGATTAGCTTAATTACACTATTTATTCTTAGTTAATCTACGTAATAAAGTAAATATGCGGCTAATATACCGCATATTTATGTTTTGATAGGGGATTAATAATAAGTTTTAGCTACTGTATACAGCAAACTTATTATTCTTAAACACCGTTTGATAACTATCAAATTGGGCTTCTAAAATAGGTGGATATTTTAAAAAGCTATTAGCAACAATAGTGAGCTTACCTGTTTTAGTTAGGTGCTGTTTGGCATTATTTAAAAACGATTCGGCCACTGTGTAGTCGGTCGCAATACCGGTATGAAATGGTGGGTTACTAATAATTAAATCAAACTTACCTGCAATGCTGTTTAAACCATCGCTCAGTACGGCTTCACCATTAACGTTATTAAGTTTAAGCGTTTGTGTTGTTGCATAGGCAGCCAGTGCGCTTACATCACTACATGTAAATGTAAGAGCCGGATTTTTTAGCCCTAAAAACGTAGCAATAAGCCCCGCGCCACAACCAAAATCAAGAACGTTACCGTGTTTTATATTTGGTGCATTTTCTAATAGCATTTTAGTGCCTGCATCAAGGCCGCCATGGTTAAACACGCCAGGAATACTTACAGCAGTAAATTCAATATCACTTACGTTGACCACAAACTCTTTGTGGTAAGTACTAATATCAAATGTTGAATTCAGGGTTATTTCTGAAAATGAATATAAAACGCAGTGTTTTGCAGAGTCAATTTTATTACTGAACGCCGTTTTATTGGCGAGTTGCTTTTCAATTGATTTTACACCGCTTTTGTTTTCGCCAACGACTAGCAGCTCAGCTTCTTTGCTTATCACTGCGCGTATGTTGTCTAATGCCATTAATAGCTCGGGCTTAGACTTGGGGTAATAAAGAATTACTAAATCATATTCACCGGCGCTAATCGTGTGATTAACTTCTACATTTATACCCGATATGTTTTTAGCAAATTCACCATTTGCATGGTTATAGCTAAAAGCCGTTATTTTACTTTGTGGGTTGAGCGTTTTTAGCTCATTTAAAAAGCCATCTTGAACAAAGTTGACCACCAATATTGATTTACCTTTTAGCTCCTCGCTGTTGCGAAGTAATAATAGGCTCGGATTGGTTAATACGCTCATAAATGGCTTTACCTTACTTGATTATTTAATTAACGGTTATTTAGTACGTTCGAACATTAAATCCCATACGCCATGGCCTAAACGATGGCCACGTTGTTCAAACTTAGTCAGCGGACGTAAATCAGGACGAGGTACATAGTCGTTAGTCTCTGATTGGTTTTTGTAACCAGGTGCTGCTTGCATTACTTCAAGCATATGCTCTGCATAGTTTTCCCAATCGGTTGCCATATGAAAAACGCCGCCAATTTTTAATTTAGAACGTAGTTTTTCTGCAAACTCAGTTTGTACAATACGGCGCTTATGGTGACGCTTTTTGTGCCATGGATCAGGGAAGAACAATTGTAAGGTCGATAAGCTTTCATCACTTATACAATCTGCAAGGACTTCAACGGCGTCGTGTTCAAATACACGAAGATTAGTAACGCCTGCTTCGTCGGCATCCATTAAACACGCGCCAACGCCTGGGCGATGTACTTCTATACCGATAAAGTTAAGATGTGGTGCATTTTTTGCCATTTCAACCAATGACTTGCCCATACCAAAGCCAATTTCTAACACTACATCATTGTCATTGCCAAATACTGCGTTTAAATCAAGCAGGCCGTTTTTATGCTCAAGCCCCATTGTTGGCCAGCATTTTTCGATTGCAGCGGCTTGGCCTTTGGTTAATCGGCCTTCGCGTTTTACAAAACTACGAATAGTGCGGATATACTTACCTTCTTGCTTAGCTTGCTCAAGGTTGTTGTTACTTGATTCACTCATATTATTGGCCTGACAAAACAATGTGTTTAAAAATGGTTGCGTATTATCCCTGACCCGCGCGGGGTTGACAAGCTCTAGGGCGTTATAGCTTGATCTTTTCAACAACTACAATAGACTGAGCCGCCATTAAGCATTAGTAAAAAAGTAAATATGTTGGATTTAAAAAAGCAGCAGTCTGATTGGTTTTCTAACCAAGTAGTTGATTGGTATCATCTCCATGGGCGCAAAACATTGCCATGGCAATTAGCTAAAACACCTTATAAAGTATGGGTGTCTGAGGTGATGCTGCAGCAAACCCAAGTTGTGACTGTTATTCCTTATTTCGAAAAGTTTATGCAAAGCTTTCCCGATATTATTGCTTTAGCAAATGCTGATGAAGATCAGGTTCTGCATCACTGGACTGGTCTAGGTTACTATGCACGCGCGCGCAACTTACATAAAACGGCCAAAATAGTGCGAGACAAATATCAAGGCCAGTTTCCCAACACACTTGAAGAGGTGATGGATTTACCCGGAATAGGGCGCTCTACTGCGGGTGCTGTTTTATCTTTATCGTTGGGGCAGCATCATCCTATTCTTGATGGCAATGTAAAAAGAGTGCTTGCGCGATTTTTCATGGTTGAAGGTTGGTATGGCGTCAAAAAGGTAGAAAATCAGCTGTGGCATTTAAGTGAACAACTCACCCCTAAAAATAATGTGACTGAGTTTAATCAAGCTATGATGGATTTAGGGGCAAGCCTTTGTTCACGAAGTCGTTTTGACTGTGAAGCATGCCCGTTAAAAACACAATGTGGTGCTTTTAATGCGGGTAAGGTTAAAGAGTTCCCACATTCTAAACCTAAAAAAGCAGTGCCTAAAAAAAGTTGTCATCAGTTAATTATTAAACATAACGACAAAGTACTCATGGAAAAACGCCCAAGTAGTGGCATTTGGGGGGGATTATTTGGATTTTTTGAATTTAATGAGCACAGTGAGCTCGATACTTTTTTAGTACAACAAGGGCTAAAAAGTGAGCTTGAGATATTAGCGCCTTTTAGCCATGTGTTCTCACATTTTGAGCTAACCATAAACCCACATGTGCTCAATGTTCAGCAAATCCCTGATGTGGTGAACGACAAGCAATTAATATGGTATCCACTTGATCAATCAATAGAGGTGGGTTTAGCTGCACCGACTAAAAAGTTGGTTAAACAAATGAGCCCAATAGGTTAAACTAGCAGCATTTAGCGTTAGAGAGAATAAATCATGGCACGTACTGTATTTTGTCAAAAGTTACAAAAAGAAGCTGAAGGCCTTGGATTTCAACTTTATCCTGGGGAAATTGGCGAAAAGATTTTTAATAATATATCTAAAGAAGCATGGGGACAGTGGCAGCATAAACAAACGATGCTGATCAACGAAAAGCATTTAAATATGATGGACCCAGAACATCGTACTTTTTTAGAAGAGCAAATGGTTGGCTTTTTATTTGAAGGAAAAGAGGTTGAGATTGAAGGCTATAAGCCAGTAGAAAAATAATCGTTAAAAAAGGGCTATAAAAGCCCTTTTTTGTTGTGCATACCTATGAACAGTTTAGTTAAATCAAGTCATCTTGTTGATCGTGGTTTCTAATTTGTTCTTTTAAAAATTGTGCTGCTCTTGAATATTCAATTTCGAGCTCATCTCTCATCTCAATTAACTCATCGGCATTGATTTCATCAGCCTTGCACTTATCCTCAAATGACTGCGCTAAATCAGCCACAATATTAGCCCCCACTGTTTTTGATATAGATTTCAATTGATGGCAGGCAGCTATAATTTCACTTTGACTCTTTTGTAGTACCGCAAAGTTGATTGATTTAATTTGTTCTTGGCTTTGCTCTAAATACATTTTAAAGAAGCGAATTTTTTTAGCATCATCGCCATTTATATATTTGTTGGCAGACTCCATGTTAATAGGCATGGCTGGCTTTTCAGCTGAGCTAATTTGTTTTGGCTGTTTATTATCTATATCGCTCCATTGATTTAATATGTCCTCAAGCGCATTTAACTCAATCGGTTTAGTTATAAAGTCATTAATTCCCACAGCTAAACAGCGCTCTCTTTCGCCTTTTAAGGCATTGGCTGTTACAGCAATAATATAAGGTTGAGCGTCGATTGCTTCTAACAGTGCCGCTTCTTCTCTAATCTTTTCAACCATATCGTAGCCAGACATTTTCGGCATATGTAAATCGGTCAGAATGAGCGAATAGCTGTTTTTACGCCACATCTCTATGCCTTCCTCACCATTATTCGCTACTTCCACACTATACCCTAATATGTGTAACTGCTCGGTAAGTACTTCTTGGTTTAATAAGTTATCTTCTACCAGTAAAACAAGCCTATTTGCAGCGAGTGCTTCTTCTGAATTTAAGTAATGATTCATGCTTTTAGCTTTTTTTATTTGCTTAGGTTTATGTAAGCCCGCCGCAACCAAAATTGAAAGCATAAAGTTAGATTTACACAGTGGTGAAGCATTAATATAAAAAATATTTTCATGATTAATAACGGCTTCATCTAGCTTACTTAATACCACCATTTGCTGATTATTATCTTCTAGTGAGTAAAGTAAACTTCTTAGCAAAGTGCTAATACTGCTCATGTCGTCAATACCATCGACAACCCAAATAATATCCTTTGTGTCTTGATGATCTTCTATATCTTTTTGCTCATGGGCATAGGTTATTTTGGCACCCATGAATGACAAGTAACGATAAATTACCTTGCCGCGTTCAGCATTGTCACTAACAACAACAACATGTTTATTATTGAGTGTATTTTTATGAGCAAATTCAGTTTTACCTGCCGTTGAAAAAGGCAGTTCAACGGTAAACTCACTACCAATCCCCTCATGGCTTGTAACATGTATAGTACCAAGCATTAGCTCGGTTAAGCTTTTACAAATTGAAAGCCCAAGTCCTGTACCGCCAAATTCTCGGGTAATTGAGCTTTCAGCTTGAGTAAACGGGCTGAATATTTTCCTTAATTGAGACTGACTCATTCCTTTACCGTTATCAACTACACAAAAACGGAGTGTAAAATGATCGGCAGTGTTGTGTGCAACTTCAACCGATATTTTCACCCTACCTTGAGTAGAGCCGTTAGTGCTGGTAAATTTAATGGCATTGCTACATAAGTTATAAAGTACTTGGCGAACCCTGACTGAGTCGCCCATAAGGTTATTAGGAATATCGGGTGCAATTGATAAATCGAGTTCTAGGTGACGGTTTTTTGCAACAGACGATAACACCTTTGCGACTTCTTCTAGCGTATCTGCAACAGAGAAGGGAGTCGGGTCTATATTGAGCTTTCCTGCTTCAATTTTAGAAAAATCCAAAATATCATCTAAGATACTGAGTAACGAAAATGCAGATTCACGAATAATTGTACTTAAACGTTGCTGTGCACCATCAAGTTCTGTTTGACGAAGTAAATCAATGGTACCGATTACACCATTCATTGGTGTTCTTATTTCATGACTCATAGTGGCTAAAAAGGTGGTTTTAGTTTCACTGGCTTTTAGCGCTTTTTGCGTTTGTTTCTCTAACTCAAAGGTTCTGCTTTGTACTTCTGTTTCAAGGCTTGTTTGTAATTTTTTTAACTCTTTTTTTGCCGCTTGATCGTCAGCTTGAACCTTACTCACCTTTTTGAGTAATAAATTAACTTGTTGAGCTACCGTTTCTAAACCACCCTCTAGTTGCTCATTTAGGGTGCTTTGATAGTTATCATTTTGCGTAATTTCTTTTAGTTCTTGAGTAAGTGAATCTGTATTTTTATGTAATCGCTTGTTAATGTATTTATTCAACATGAATGCTAATACAAACAGCACCACCAGTGCAGCAAAGGCTACAACATAGGCATTTAGTGGTGAGTGTTGATTTGATGGTGTAACTGAGGGCTGTGTTTGCTTAATAATAAGCTCTCCAATTATCTGCCCCTCTGATGAGATTAAATGATGAAGAGTATTTTGTTCTTTAATATGTTTATTAACAGCTAAAGGCGCAATTGCTTTACTGTTATTGCTATAAACTAACTCGGCTTGATTATTGGCATTAAAACGGTGGAGCGTATATTTATAATCATCATTGAGTAAGGTGGTCATATCGAGTAATTGCGTGACCTTGTCTTGCTCGTATATTGTTAATGCTTCTGCTAAAGGCTGATCAAGACGCTCAGCAAGTTTTGTTAACGATAAAGTAGAGGTTGGAGCAGATGCATTGTTATCAGCATTACTTTGTGAATAAAGCACAAAGGCGACTACAAATAATGCGGTTATTATAAGGTTACTAACTAAGAATAAAGGTAGTAGGCCTTTTATTGCTGAAGAGGGCTTGCTCTGCATGAGTTTTCCTGTGGTCTTATTATTAAAACGGTAAGCCTGTACCGAAAGTTATTATTCAATCGTAACACCTAAAAAAAATAATTCACTACGTTTTTTAAACTCTTTTGTTGGATAAATACACTGTATTAACGAAAATAGCCTCGAGTTGTTTGAAAACCGTTCAAACGATTATAAAGAATAAAAAAAAAGTTGACTTGTAGGGGCAAAACTCGTTTAATACGCCGCACGCCCAGATAGCCAGTCAGTAGAGCTAGCTGGGAATTGCATTAAAAATCCGTTAAGATTTTTAATTAGCACTGTTTAAGTGCCTCGATAGCTCAGTTGGTAGAGCAGAGGATTGAAAATCCTCGTGTCCCTGGTTCGATTCCGGGTCGAGGCACCATTATTAAAGTAATAGTGTTTCAAATCATAAGATTAAACGTTATTACACGTGCCTTAGCACACAGTTTAGTGTGCCGACTTAGCTCAGCTGGTAGAGCAACTGACTTGTAATCAGTAGGTCAACCGTTCGACTCGGTTAGTCGGCACCATTTATAAAAGTGAAATTGCTAAAAGCAGTTCACGAGCACTGTTTAAGTGCCTCGATAGCTCAGTTGGTAGAGCAGAGGATTGAAAATCCTCGTGTCCCTGGTTCGATTCCGGGTCGAGGCACCATTTACTAAAAGTTATCAATCTTTAAAATTGATAAAGTGCCTTAGCACACAGTTTAGTGTGCCGACTTAGCTCAGCTGGTAGAGCAACTGACTTGTAATCAGTAGGTCAACCGTTCGACTCGGTTAGTCGGCACCATTTAT
>NZ_AUTH01000027.1:0-22721 GCF_000497975.1 Pseudoalteromonas sp. TB41
TCGATTCTCCTTTTAAATTCAACTTAATTGCACCATGAATCAGCCTATCTAAAATAGCATCAGCGTGCGTTGATTCGCCGATCATTTGGTGCCAATTTTCCTGTGGTAACTGACTAATGATGATGTGTGATTTATAACCATATCTAGCATCGACTAATTCAAGTAAGTCGCTTCGTTGCTGAGCACTGAGTGGCTCTAGCCCCCAATCGTCTAAAATAAGTAAGTCGTATTTAATGAGTTTACCCAATAATTTTCGATAACTGCCATCGGCCTGTGCTAGAAATAGACTTTCAAGTAATTCTTTTAATCGAATATAGAAGACACTTTTTCCTTGTAAACAGTGCTCGTGACCCAAGGCACACGCGAGGTAGGTTTTGCCACAGCCTGTGGCGCCTGTAATTAATATATTCTGATGTAAACCCAGCCAGGTGCTTTGGCTGAGGCTGCGTATTTGTGCTTTATCTAGATTGCGCTTCGGCGAGTAAATGAGTTGATTTAACTGACCCGGTACGCGGAATTTTGCTTGTCGCACCAGTCGCTCTATTTTTCTTTGGTCACGCGTATCAATTTCATGTGTTAGCAATAAACTGACGCGCTCTATAAAGCTTTGTTCTTGATATAGGTTTGGCTGTTCAAGCTGCTGCTTGAGTGCTTGCTTTATACCCGATAACTTGAGCAATTGAAGTTGCTGATTAATTGTTTCTATCATGTTTACATTCCTTAATGGTAGTAATCTGTGCCACGTATGTTGCTGTGTGTAATTGGCTTTTCTGGCTCTGTTTGGAGTGTGGGTAATGGTTGTTGGTCTAACCCTTTTTGCAGCATTTGCTTAATAGATCTGTGTGTGGTCGTATTCATGCAAATTGCTCGGTAACATGCTCGCTCGAGGCGTTCTTTTGAATACGTTTTAGCTAAACTTAATACCCCTAAACAGGTGCGATAAGCTTGCTCTGGATGACGTTTGCTATTAAGCAATAATTCAACGACTTGATGAGTATAATCACCGATACTCAATGCCCATGAGCGTAAATTTATCGGTGACTGCTCATGCTGTTTTTGATGCGCCTTTGGCATATGATGTGTCTGTGTCGTATGTCCGCCTAAACGGTTTGAGCGAGGATGCTGTGCTATTAAAGTGCCGTCATAATAAAGCTGCACGAGTTGATTGGATATGTGTGCGCGTAATTGTTTTTTAACCCACAGATAAGGCACGCTGTAGTAATGTTTTTCTATTTCAACATGGTAATCAATATGCACACGTACTGTTTTGATTTGTGTATATTGATAGGGCTTTTCAGGCAATGGCTTTAATGCGTTTTTATCCACCATATCAAATAGCTGTTTGCGTGATTGTTGATATTGCTTCATCACCTTATTGTTCATCATATCCAGTAGCTTTGCTATTTCATGATTGAGTTGCGCTAAGCTGTGGAAGGTTTGGTTACGTAAGCGTGCCATGATCCAACGCTCAACAATTTGTACGCCGACTTCAGCCTTCGATTTATCTTTGGGTTTATAAGGTCTAGCCGGAATGACAGCAACGTTAAAGTACTCGGCTAACTGGTGGTACGTCGGATTTAAATCAGGCTCGTAGCGACAGGTTTTACTGACAGCACTTCTGAGATTATCGGGAATAACAACGTCAGGAACGCCGCCTAAAAATTCAAAGCAACGCGCATGACTCATTACCCAATCTTCAAGTTGCTGACTATACGTTGCTTCAGCATAGGTATAATTTGATGCACCTAGTACAGCAACGAATATCTGAGCAGTGCGCTTTTCTTGTGTCGTCGGACAAGTAATGGTAATTGTGGGGCCACAATAATCCACAAACAGCTTTTCACCCCCTTTATGCTGCTGACGCATTGAGAGTCGCTGGGTACCTAACCATTGTTTATAAGCTCGGCAGAAGTGACTGTAGCTGTAATAAGGCTCACCCACTTTTTCAAGTAACTCATCAAATACGAGCTGTAATGTTAGGTGTTTATGTTGTTTTAAGTCTTTATTGATATTTAACCAGTCAGGCGTTGGGTGTCTTTTTTTACGCGTTGAGAAGCGCTTGAGTTTGGTGTTGAAAAATGTATTTTGCTGTTTATCCTCTGGTATTGGCCATTGATTTAAGCCTAACTCATTGGCCTTTTTAAGGTAATTAGCCACAGTACCAGGTGAAATATTTAAACTTCTGGCAATCTCTCGATGGGATAATTGTGCTGAGTACTTCAGCCGTAAAATGGAATGTAATTTACTCATAGATATAGGTCTTGTTGTCATTGTTGTTATCCTCATCAAACGATTCAGATAACGGTTTAACACACCTACAAAAATGATAAAACGTGAACTCGGTTACGAGTGGTATTAAGCTTTGATCGGCAAAATCATTAAGAGCATAAATGTGATCATTTACAAGTGATTTTAGTGATCAAAGCTTAATGAGAATAAGCGATCAAAGTTAATGCAATTGGGTGATCAAAGCTGGAGAGAATATGCATCTATTCGGATATTTTGAACAGGGTTTGATTTTATTAATTTATCGATCACAGCTCGAGCTAGGCAACAACGTAAAAATGAAATCCGGTTTGATAGTGTTTTTCTCGATACAGTTGATTTTTCGATTAACTTTACAACATCAATACTTTCTAGTTCGGAAATTTTACAATCCCATAGTGTTTTTAGACCGTTTTTTGCCTTCTGATAACCAGTTATCGTTGATTTTTCTAATCCCCTGTCTATTCCCCTTGCAATATATAAGTCCATATACTCAACAACTCTTGCGTCGTTTGGGGTAGTTGTAAACAGCTTTACTTTGTTAGATTTTGGAAAATGTTTGGCATAATCAAATGTGTTATGCGCTATTTCATTTTTGATTTGGCCCAAAAAAAAACCTGCAGATTTTAGGCCTTGTTTATTAGGGATGAATGGTACTTTTTCTCTACATAAAATACCTTTGTAGGTGAAGGTCAGTTGGAATGATGTAGCTTCACCTTTTGAGTTGTAACGAATTACTACGCCCGCTGGGGGCTTAATCTTTTGAGTTTTTAATAGCATTTTAAAGTTATCATTTTAATGTTTTAATTTTATATATTTTATCCATAAAATACTGTATTTTAAGGGTTCTTTGCTGCAAAGCTCAGCCCAAAACCCTTTAGTAACTAAATCAATCCCCCTTGATTTTTAACCCAGTCAGTTACATTATTTAGATCAACCCAACGCTCCCTGACGCCTTCAACTTTATAAAAATGCTTGCCTTCTACCCACGCACCTCTCTGGATTCGAGATTCTACGGCTTTTTTACTTTCACCTGACTCTTCGCAATATTTGCTGATTAGTACTACATCTATCATTTAGACCTCTTAGAAATGTATTAGATTTATTGAAAAATACTTTACTTTTCTATCTATATATCGACATTGGAAAATTCTTTTTAAGTAGTAAAGCGGGAAAAAAACCAAGAAAAGTAAAAAAATAATAAAAGTAAAGATTTAATAACTTTAAAATCAATGGGTTGTATTTTTAAAATATTTTTTATTTTTTTATTGATGTTATTCAAATTATCGACATTTCTAAAATTTATTGTATGTAATTTGACTTTGATTAGGGTGTGTATAGTTTAAAAGGTGACTCTGAGAGGGTGCGGAAGGGGATAGATGAAAAGCTTATTATTAAGTTGAGTATCTATGTAGGGCATAGTTAATTTGGCCACTCATTAAAAAGCAATACTGCTTTGCTTTTAATTAAATAGGGGGTTTAGTTTATATTCACAGATTTAACTTTCTTTATCGTGTGTGAGAACAAGTTTTATCAAAATCAGTGTCAGTACTACCGCTGGTATTATCCAAATGTAATCAGTCATATTGTTCTGCCTTGAGGTTGGGGGTTCTTTTTAACCTTAATGATTTTTATTATTTTTGCAAATTTAGCCAACAAAAACGCAATTCTTTATTTTTCCCCACCGCTTGGCCCTAGTTAATTTGAGGACAATTAATTAGGACAAATAATGAAAAATACTAAATCTCAATTTATTCGCCAATACGTTCGAGCCAGTAGATCTCCGTGGGATGACTGCTCTACAATTTTATTGTTAGCAGATGTAGTTAATGAACAAACATTAGAGTTAAATTTCAATAATTACATCTATTTACATAGAGATAGCGTTGGAAAAATACTTGGCATTAGTATTTCAAATAGTATGTTGGAAAAAAATCCAAGTTTTGAGAATAGGTATTTAGAAGGGCACGACATGACGCTTTTTTTACTTATCTACATAGAGCAAATAACACAGTTTTGTGAGCTGTTCTCTGAGGAGTTTCAGCAAATATTTATGCAAACGCCAACTACATTTTTTGCAGCAGCAGAAAGTGATTGGGTCGATATTATCGACAATGCATAACCCCCTAAGCGAACATTTGTTCGCTTTTTTAAAAATATTTTTCGTAAACCGTTTTAAATACCCATGTCTGATTTTATTTACTAATACGTTATCGATTTTGATAACAAACCACACAAGGATAGTGAACACATGAAACATGCATACGTATCAACATTGGATTTTTTAAATTTATTACAAACATTTTGCCGAGTAATTACCACGAATGACCATCAGATAAACTTATTAGAATTACGCAGTGATAATGCGAATTTAGATGAGCTATGGGAGGTAATTGGCCCTGAAATTACAGCGAATAAAGAGCTAAATCAGTATGCTATGCGAAAGTTTACCTACGAGCTGATGCATGCCCTGATTAGCGACCCAGTAGAGCGGGTGGAGCTGCCATGTGACTTCGAGGATGATGTTTTTTCTTAGGGTCAAATTGGAAAAGTTAGCTACAGAAACTGAGGCCAAAATAGTTATTTTCAAAACAAAAATAACAGCCTAATCATGTCTCCCCAAATATGCCGTGAATCATTATTTGCTGATTCGCTGCCCTAACTGCAATAGCGTTTAATAGGGCATTTTACTCAGTTACTGAGTATCAAACCTGGGAGGGAGTCCTGCGCAAATACAGGGGTTCGTTACGGTGGCTCAAAAGCGCAGTCATTGTAATAATGTTTGGCATGGCTTAGAGGTCAAATGCACAAGGGAGGTAGATTTATATCTATCTCCCTTTTGCGTATTTCAGTAAGTCAGTTAGTTCACTCAGTAAGTCAGTTAGTTCACTCAGTAGCCTCATTACAAATCATAGTGGCGTGGTCAAAAAAATTAAAAAAATAATTAATTTATTTTTTTAACCGCCAGAAATGAATTAATAAATCTATAAAAGTGCCAAATGAGCCTTTATTTTATCTTTTTCTATTTTAATACTTTTAGAGGGTCATAAGCTTGTGTAATGAAATGAAATATTTAAGTGTTTGGTGGGCAATTTATATGTTTGTTGTGGCACTTTATACGAAATGAGTAGGCAATTTATACGGTTTAGGGGGACATGTATGCTGTGAATAAATAAAAATTTTATTTATCAAAAAACTTACCGAAATTTCTTTTATTGGTTGGGCCGCGGTTAGCATAACAACATAAACTTGAAATGAGGTAGAGAAATGAGCAGTAAAAATTCTCCAAAAATTGTTTTCGCTAATAAATTATTACATGCGGGTTATTCGCTAGAGGTTAATGAGCAGCGATTAATAAATCTAGCGTTGTCTAAAATTAATTCCAAAAAGTCTAACCCAGGAAAAATTGTGATTTATCCAACGGAATATGCCAAGTGTTTCGGTCTGAGTAAGCACAGCGTTTATGAGCAGCTGAGCGCAGCTGTAGAGTCACTAAGAGATAAATCTGTAAGCATTTTAGACGATAGCGGGCAGTCGCTTTCAATCCCCTGGGTGAGCAATGCTAGATATGAAAAGGTGAAAAATCAGGGCTCGTTTATCACATTGGAGTTCTCAAAAGACATCGAGCCCTATATTTTTAATATTGAGGGTGATTTCACAGAGTTATTTTTTCATAACACAGTAAAATTAAACAGTCTGGCATCATTTCGATTATACGCACTCCTTAATCGGGTGCGAAATTACCACAATTACAAACGACGGGGCGCGGTAGTTGTGAATTTTCAATTACCAGAGATGAAACAAAAATTATTTTTATCCGAATCATATGGAGCATGGCGGGATTTTAAGGCTCGCGTACTCATACCCGCTATTGAAAAAATCAATGCTCATACAGATATATGCGTAACGTTTAGGCCAAAAAAAATGGGCAATTGTATTACTGCGATTGAGTTTGCGTACTTCACCCAATGCCCTAGTAAAAGTGAACATATAGCACGGCCGAATCTATTTCGCCGCCCTAGAGTTAAAAAAGGGTCAGCTAAAGAGGGCGAGTGGGCTCGTGCAAACCTCACGTTATTAAGAACTTATGAGTTGTTAAAACAGAATCAAAATCCTACTTTTAAGCTGAAAAAAGCAGATGTAAGGCGTTGCGTGGAATATGCAAAAATCCTTGGTGACGATGAATCTAAGATTTTTTACTCTAAACAATTGAATAAAAAACAACCATAACGCCTTAATGTTTATACTACTGCATTACGAGTAAAACATTTTTTCAATTTCAGAGCACAATTTAGTTCGGTATATTATTGAGGCACGCAGCAGTTCAGCATCGCTTTCACTGAGAAGTGGTGCGCGCGACTTCTTGTCAAAACGTTGCGGCATTTCCTCAAATAACTGTTCGTGGAGTCGTTTTATATCATCAAAAATTTTGACCGACTGAGAGAATAAAAAAATCTTACTGTAATCGCGTTTTTTTAACGAGGCCAAATATTTTAGCAAAATGACCTGCCGTGCCGTTTTATTTTTAAAAGAGTGCTCAACCTCAATAGCGACTATTGAGCCATCTATGAGTCGCACAGCACCATCTACCGTTCGTATATCAGATAGGTTATTAATACGTTTAAATTCAGGCTCGGTAATGAATCCACTCCACATTGGCGCATATGTTTCATCACTGTGATAATTGTGTATACCGCGCAGCATGACAAATGCGTTAATTAGATTATGCATTATATTATTTTGATTGAATTGCAAAGCGGGGTTTCTATTTGCTCTAAAATGTATGTCGATGCCCATTAATTCCTCTGCGAATTTGGCAGCAGTGTAGGTAGGCACATAAACGCGTCCGTCTGGACTGCGGTGTGTTTTTACCACACGCAATAGCCCATCTTTTTCTAGCCGGTTTAAATGCTCTAATGCGAGGCGATGATTGATGCCATATAACCAACGAACAATGCTTGGTGTAACGATAGAAAATCGTATCGCAATAAGCACCGAAAGCTTGGTTCTGTTAACCCCTTTTTGATGGTTATTTGCGCCTGCAAAATACCGCATATCAATATCAAAATAGCGAGGGTAGTGAGTATGAAGAGTGTTGTTCGTTTCCAAATTTATTGATGGTCGTTGTGTCATTTTCTAAAATCTTTCTGGCTAGTTAATTAGTAAAATTAACTAGTACCGCAACACAAAAATTATCATCATTTTAAAATTAAATTGCCGTTTTTCATTCCGAGAAGCTTTAACAGCATGCACGTAATGATTGCTGCGATAATAATCGCAACAAAAGCCGCTGTCAGCGGATGGCCTCGTCGCTGTGCTACTCAACCATAGGGTCTAAAACGCCCGCCAGCTCTGGTGTTGCTCCGCAACGAGCTGACTCGACGCGCTATCGCGCTAGCGTTTTAGACCCTGCGCGAATGCACCGAGCTACGCTCTGTACTAACCGCCATACTGCCGCGCCTGACAATGCAATGGGTGCCCCATAATTTGCATTTTTCATCTGCTGTAATTTTCTGCGAAAATAGATGGTTCGATATCAATTTGTGCCAAAATGATATCGAATTTCGCTGATGCGAAACACTATCGCGGTTAGTACAGACCAGCTGTACATTCGCGCTGTCTCCATGTGTCTACGGCTTCGCCTACAACACATTACGCGCTTGTTGGCCTCATTCTGAGACGCTTTTTTTTTGCAGTTTTTCGTGCCGAAAAATGCGTTTTATAAGAGCGTCTTTTAGACAAAAGCGCCTTCAAAATAAACTTATTAATGAACTTTTTAGATAAAGAGGAAAGGGTTTTTACTAAAAAAATTAAGTGAAAATAGAAGAAAAGTGAATGCCTTATTCAAACTTTTTGCGCTGAGCTGCGCAGTCAAACAAGTTTGTTTTTTATCACGAAATCATTAAATTTGAAAGCATAAATTAATAATTAAGAGGGTTTAAAAAATGAAAAATAATGACGCTAATGATATTGCTATTAATCCAACAACAGGATTACCTATCACAAATGCGAGCGCTAATATTGTAGATGTTGGCGGCAATGTAGTGGGCCAATCTAATCGAGTAATGACCGTTCATGAAATTGAAGAGTCGATAGGAGACTCTATAGAGCACGATTGTTTTGATGCTTTTGACTCGTTTGATGATGGTTTTTAATGCCCAAAATATTGAAAGCAATTAGTCGGTATCGAATAGAAGCTGTCTATTCGATTATCGCATTTAGTGGCTCAGCTATACTGTTTTTACAGTACCAACTAACTCAAAATTTTGCCTGGTTTATAGCTTTGAGTTTGTTTTGCACTAAAATGATTATCGGCATTATTAATTATGAAAAATATTGCCAGAGTGATAAACGTGCGATAAAAATCATGCTCAGATATTTGCTATTTAAATTTGTATAACCCTTGTTTATTTGTCCTAAACGCAAAGTGCTCTGAGTTAATCAGGGCGCTTTTTTAGTTTTATAAGTATTTAAGTGTTTTTAAATTATTCAGGTTCACAAACTATGGGTGGTAAAAGGGATCTTAAAAACACAACTTCTTTATCATTCAACTGAAAAGTTCTGCTTTTTATTGGGTATTGGGTTTGTGCTGTTATTTGATTTTCCATTAACTCAACTTTCCACCTCCTCATAGAATTGAGTATTACTGAAGAGATGCTGTAAAACTGCGAATTAATACCAAATTTTGCAGCACCATAATGTAACGCCGCCAGTAAATCATCGTCAGATAAGCTAAATTTTTCAACTTGTAAGCCTGAGCTACTATAACTTTTAATCTTAATAAGCATGTCTAAGTGTAGGGCAGTAGCAAGTTTTTCAGCAGAGTCACAGTCTGTATTAAAAGGTATGTCCTTCCACTTAGTACTATTTCGGTGAGCTCTTAAACTTACTGTGTAATAAGGGGTTGCCGTTGCCAGCCTTAAAGTAATGAAATCTTGCTCTCTCATTAAAGTGTGTACATCGTGCATTTCAACATTTACTAATTTGTAGCCAAGTGCTAACTCAAATGCAGTGTTGCTATTTTCAGGGGTAACGAATATTTGGCCCCACCAGGTAATTGTAATAGAACAGTTATTTGCTTTAAATGACTTAAACAAGCTTTGTAATAGCACCAAGCTTGGTTTCCAATCTTTTACCATTACATCTGCACCGCTAACTGGTGATGGGTGATAATCAAAAATTACCCTGCGCTTTTTAGCCTGTTTGATTTCTGATAGCAAAGTTTGAATATTCATACAGACTCACGCTCAGCCATAATCTTTATGCTAAAAGACTGATGTCGCTTACCAATCTTTCCCTGCTTTGTAATGCCTGTACCACTAAATGTAATTTCTTTATCGTAGTAATAAGCATGTTCAAACCGTAAGCTAGCGGTTCTATTTTTAGTGTCAATATGAGTAATTAAGTCACCATAAACCACACCAAAAATACGCTTAATGACTCTTAATACTATTTGCTCAATCTCAAGTTCAAGCCGTTCAGTTTGTACACTTAGTGTGTTTGACTCTTCATTTAACTTAGATAATAGTTCATCACAACCTGTAGTTAGCACATTGGTGCACTTGTCATCTAAATCTCGAATTGGCGAAACTATATTTTCAAGCTGCCAGTATAGGTCAGAGGTTTTTTCAAACGCCTGTTGTTTAGCTTCCAGTTCACGAATTAATGATAAAACTAATGGCACACACTTTTTATCTAATATAACGTTTATAATATTTCGCTCAGGTAGCGCTATATCGTTAATATCTACATATGCGGTAATGAAGTGAGGTTCTTTATTTGGGGGTAAAAGCCCTGAAAACGCAATTTTTGTGCTAGTTACATGTAGGTGTGAAGTCATCGAATGATGATACCGATTGGTTAGCTCATAAAACCAATTGACCTCTGCGGTTTTTACAACCACCTCATAAAGATTATTTTCTTCTAGAAGCTGACGAGCCCTACGTACTTCATTAATCAGTATTTCGGAAAATTCAACTAAGCAATAAGTAGGCAAGGTTAATCTGTAATGCTCATTATATTGTTCTTTATTAAGTAATTGCACAGCTAAACAAATAACTTGATGGGACATAGCAAAACCCTCCTCCATATTTAGGTTAGTCTACGAGTTATGCTATCGCCTTAATAGAATTGCTTATTAACCCTATTTTATATAGCATCACTAAATAGCATGAAACGCGTTGAATCAACGAGTTGTGCGCACTCATAGCGTAGTATTTAGGGATGGTTTAAGTTATGGATAAAAGAAAGCTCAGCGAAACCGATATAATCAGCAAGTTCATTCTGCCCGCAGTTAAAACCGCAGGGTGGGACGACATAACTCAAATACGCCAAGAGGTTAAACTACGTGACGGTAAAGTAATCGTTCGTGGGCAGCTTGGTGTACGTAAAACGGTTAAATCGGCTGACATAGTGCTTTACCATAAACCCAGTATGCCGCTTGCTGTCATTGAGGCTAAAGCCAATAAGCATGAAGTAGGTAAAGGCCTTCAACAAGGCTTAGATTACGCTAGGCTGCTTGATGTGCCGTTTATATTCGCCTCCAATGGCGATGGTTTTATATTCCACGATAAAACTAAGCTAGGCACACTAGACGCGCATAACCTTGAAACCGAAATACGCTTAGAAGACTTCCCATCACCGCAAGAGCTATGGGCTAAATATTGTGCCTACAAAGGCTATACCGAATCGCAACTCCCTATAATAAACCAAGCCTATTATGATGATGGTAGTGGCAAACACCCGCGTTACTATCAGCTTCAAGCGATTAATAAAACAGTAGAGGCTATATCGTCAGGTAAAGACCGTGTACTCCTTGTTATGGCAACCGGCACCGGTAAAACTTATACCGCGTTTCAAATCATTTGGCGCTTATGGAAGTCACGCGCTAAAAAACGCATATTATTTTTAGCCGACCGCAACATATTGGTTGATCAAACTCGTATAAATGACTTTCAGCCGTTTGGTACGTCAATGACCAAAATTACTGGTAGAACAATCGACCCCGCTTACGAAATACACCTAGCACTTTACCAAGCACTCACAGGGCCAGAAGAATCTCAAAAAGCCTTTAAGCAAGTAGACCGAGACTTTTTCGATCTTATTATTATTGACGAGTGCCACCGTGGTAGCGCAAGTGAAGATAGCGCATGGCGTGAAATACTTACTTATTTTAAAGGGGCTGCTCAAGTAGGTTTAACCGCGACACCAAAAGAAACAGATGAAGTATCAAACACCGATTACTTTGGCGACCCTGCTTATACCTATTCCCTTAAAGAGGGCATAGAAGATGGCTTTTTGGCACCATACAAAGTGGTACGTGTCGATCTCGACGTAGATCTACAAGGCTGGCGGCCAACAAAAGGCCAGGTTGATAACAACGGTGAAGTAATACAAGACCGCATATACAACCAAAAAGACTTTGACCGCACAATGGTAATTGACGAGCGCACACAACTAGTGGCCGAAACCATTACCAACTATTTAAAACGTACAGACCCTATGGCTAAAACCATCGTGTTTTGTAACGACATAGATCACGCCGAACGTATGCGCCGCGCCATTGCCAACTTAAACCCAGAGCAAATGGCTAAAAACGATAAGTACGTAATGAAGATCACCGGCGATGACGAACTAGGCAAAGGCCAGCTCGACAACTTTATAAACCCTAAACGCCCATACCCAGTAATTGCCACTACCTCAGAGCTTATGACCACAGGGGTAGACGCTAAAACCTGTAAGCTAGTAGTGCTTGATCAAAACATACAATCAATGACCAAGTTTAAACAAATTATTGGTCGTGGTACCCGTATTGACGACCGCTACGGCAAGCTATGGTTTACCATACTCGACTTTAAAAAAGCCACCGAGCTGTTTGCCGATGAACGTTTTGATGGCACGCCAGAGAAAGTAATAAAAGTAACGCCAACCGACATTGAAAACGAAGACGTTGATCTTGAATCACAAGATGATACAACCAGCGCAGAAACACCAGACAACGTATTTGGCGATCAAACCACTGACGATACAACCGATGCCAATAACGACACTATTAACGATCCTAAAGGCGATGGCACGCTTGATGGCGAATGGGACGACGAAACTAACAAAATGGTTAAGTACCGCGTATCAGGTGTAACCGTTAATAAAGTGGCAGAGCGAGTCCAGTATTACGATACCGACGGTAAACTCGTTACCGAATCATTTATAGATTACACCCGTAAAACCATGAGCAAGCAATACAGCTCACTCGACGACTTTGTAAAACGCTGGAACGAGTCAGATCGCAAACAAGCAATCATCGACGAGCTTTCCGAAGAAGGGATTATTTGGTCAGCGCTCGAGGAAGAAGTAGGCAAAGACATGGACCCCTTTGATATGATCTGCCATGTAGTTTACGACCAACCACCCCTTACTCGTAAAGAGCGCGCAGATAACGTACAAAAGCGTAACTATTTCACTAAATATTCGGGTACTGCCCACACAGTGCTCGAGAACCTTCTGTTAAAATACGCCGATGTAGGCGTGCAAGAAATAGAATCTATGCAAGCACTTAAAGTGGCGCCATTTAACGAAATTGGCAGCCTAGGTGAAATTATTAAAAAAGGCTTTGGCGGCAAACCACAATACGAGCAAGCACTCAAAGAGCTCGAAGCCGAAATTTACCAAATGCCAGCGCCTAAAACAGCCTAAATTTATGTTTGCTGATGCTATGTATTAGCGTCAGCAAAGTATTAAACCATTTAAAGTAAACAGCTTTCATACTCTTTTTTAGCCGCTGTTTATAAAAATAATCAAACAAGAGAATACTATGTCTATCAGTTCAGCTATTAAATCTATTCAAGATATTATGCGTAAAGATGCCGGTGTCGATGGCGACGCACAACGCCTTGGTCAAATGTCGTGGTTACTATTTTTAAAAGTATTCGACGCGCAAGAAGAAGAACTAGAGCTTGAATTAGACGACTACCGCGAGCCAATCCCAGAGCAATTTTTATGGCGTAACTGGGCGGCCGATAACGAAGGCATCACCGGCGATGAGCTGTTAGAGTTTGTAAACGATAAGCTATTCCCAGAGCTTAAAAACTTAACCGCACCCATAGATAAAAACCCACGTGGCTATGTAGTCACCCAAGCCTTTAGCGATGCCTTTAATTACATGAAAAACGGCACGCTATTGCGCCAGGTTATCAACAAACTAAACGAAATAGACTTTACCGACTCAAAAGAGCGCCACTTATTTGGTGACCTGTACGAGCAAATACTAAAAGACTTACAAAGCGCAGGTAACGCGGGCGAGTTTTATACCCCGCGCGCCATCACTAAATTTATAGTGGCGGTAACCGACCCAAAACTAGGCGAGTCAATCATGGACCCAGCCTGTGGTACCGGTGGCTTTTTAGCGTGTGCGTTTGACCACGTAAAAGCAAACTATGTTAAATCGGGCGACGACCACCAAATATTACAAAAGCAAATACACGGCGTAGAGAAAAAACAACTCCCGCACTTACTGTGTACTACCAACATGATGCTTCACGGCATTGAGGTACCGGTACAAGTTAAACACGGTAATACCCTAAATAAACCGCTTTCAAGCTGGGATGACCAAGTAGATGTCATCATCACCAACCCTCCGTTTGGCGGCACTGAAGAAGACGGCATAGAGAAAAACTTCCCAAGCGACATGCAAACTCGCGAAACAGCCGACTTGTTCTTACAGCTCATTATAGAAGTGCTCAATGCCAAAGGCCGCGCCGCAGTAGTATTGCCAGATGGCACTTTGTTTGGTGAAGGCGTAAAAACCAAAATTAAAAAGCTATTAGTAGAGGAATGTAATTTACATACCATAATACGCTTACCCAATGGCGTGTTTAACCCGTACACCAGTATTAAAACCAATATCCTGTTTTTTACTAAAGGTACCCCAACTAAAGACGTTTGGTTTTACGAGCACCCATACCCAGCTGGTGTAAAAAATTACAACAAAACCAAACCAATGAAGTTTGAAGAATTTAAAACGGAGCTCGAATGGTGGGGTAATGAGGCAGACGGCTTTGCAAGCCGGACTGAGACCGAACAAGCATGGAAAGTATCAATCGACGATATTATTGCTCGTAACTATAACCTCGATATTAAAAACCCGCATGTAGGCGAGGTAATTAGCCACGATCCACAAGAGTTATTAGCTGATTACGGCAAACAACAAGTCGACATACAAGCACTGCGTGATCAGTTAAAAGGTATATTGTCAGCGGCGCTGTCTAGAGATGTTGAGGGCAAGTAATGGCTGAGTCAAAAACACCAAACACAAAAGCCGAGAGCTTTAGCTCTGAGAAGTTAATTACCGAACACTTTGATATTTGGACGAGCGCAATAGAGCAAAAATCATCAGCAGGGCGCGGCTCATCAAAAAAGTTCTCACTACACGGCATTAAAAAGCTGCGCGAACTAATTTTAGAACTCGCAGTGCGGGGCAAGTTAGTGCCACAAGATCCAAACGACGAACCCGCCTCAGTATTACTTGAGCGAATAGCCGCCGAAAAAGCGCAATTGGTGAAAGATAAGAAAATCAAAAAACTAAAAGCGCTACCGGAAATTAGTGAGAATGAAAAGTCGTTTGAATTGCCGAAAGGGTGGGAGTGGAGTTCTAATACTTTACTTTTCACTTTAATTAAAGGTAAAAAGCCTAAAGTGCTTTCAGAAAAAAATATAGGGTACCCATACTTAGATATTGAAGCGCTAGACCGCAATAATATACTTAGATATACAGATGATGAAAAATGCCCTAGATCTACAGCAAAAGATATTCTTGTTGTATGTGATGGTTCTAGAAGTGGTCTAGTTTTAGATGGAAAAGATGGTGTCATAGGATCGACATTAGCATTAATCAGCACACCTTATTATATTCAAAACTATATTAAGCTTTTCTTCAAACAAGCATTTCATCGCCTTAATTCTTCAATGAAAGGTGCGGCAATACCGCATTTAGATACAAAGTTACTTCGGGAAGGTTTTATTGCTTTCCCTCCTTTACTAGAGCAGCACCGCATAGTCACCAAAGTCGATGAGTTAATGGGCTTGTGTGATGCGCTTGAGGCGCAAACTGAAAATAGTATTACGGCACATCAAACATTAGTTGAAGTGCTGTTAGAGGCCTTACTAAAAACACCAGAGCAAACCGCAACACCCGAACAATCCACTAAACAGTTTCAACAAAACTGGCAACGTTTAAGCGAACACTTCGACACGCTATTCACCACCACCGCCAGCATCGACACGCTAAAACAAACCATTTTACAACTCGCAGTAATGGGTAAACTCGTCCCACAAAACCCAAACGACGAACCGGTCGAAAAGCTGCTAGAGCAAGTCTATAGAGAACAATGTAAGCGTAAGCTTTCATTGAAAGAAAAAATTATCGTCGAGCAAGAATATAAAAATGCCAAAAGGTCTATTACGGAAAATATAGCTTATGTTAAAACTAGGTTTATCTGTGGTTTTATTACCAAAGGTACAACACCATCGAAGCAAGAACTTTTAGAAATAGGGGAAGTACCTTTTCTAAAAGTTTATAACATAGTAAATAATAAATTAGATTTTGCTTATAAGCCTATTTTCATTACAGCAGAAACTAATAAAGGTAAGCTAAATAGATCTAGGGTTTTTCCTAATGACGTTATTATGAATATAGTAGGGCCTCCTTTAGGAAAAGTTGCTGTGATCACCGATGAATATCCTGAATGGAATATGAATCAAGCATTGGCGGTATTCAGGCCTTTAGCTGGGATTGATAGCCAATATCTTTACTATATATTGCCTACAGACCATGTATTGTCTTCAGTTCTAAAAGAAGTAAAAGGAACAGCAGGCCAAGATAATTTATCTTTAGAGCAATGTAGAGATTTATTAATCCCAATACCTACTATTAGTCAGCAACGCAGAATAGTAAGACTAATTGAAGAACTATTACTTTTATGCGACCAGCTTAAAGCCCGTTTAACTGACGCACAAAACACTAAACTTCACCTAACCGACGCCATAGTCGAACAGGCACTTTAATTTAAAAGGATTTTTTATGAGTTACCAAGCAAAGTTTACAGGCTGGGGTGAGTTAACATTAACGGATTTAATGATAGCGTATCGCAAAGCTAAAGTTGACTGTTTTATGGAGGACGGGTATCCCTCAGCTATAGATTTTGCTGAGTTTGAAGAAAACCTACTAGGTAATTTAAAGTACTTGTTAAAAGAATGGCAAGAACATGATGGGCCAAAAGACTTAAGTAATTATTTTGGGAAATTTAGGGTTGTTCCCAAAAAGGTTTCAAGCAAACCGAAAGAAGATTGCAAAAATGGGCATACTCATTTTTCCAATAAAAAAAGAGCGTTTGAACATTTTTGTAAGTTTAATACCATAACGCCAGAATTTCGAATTGTTGGTAATTTCCCAGTTAAAACACACATTTTATCTGCGCTCTGGATCAATATGGTGGGTCATAAGTTTGATTCATGTTTAAGTGAAAGTGATGTTTATGGCGCGAGATTAAAAAGGCTAAAAGGTGAAGGTGCTAATAAAGAGAAGCCTTTTAATCTTGCTGGTATTGGTTCTTTTAAACCCTATTATCAACCTTATCAGCAATGGCGCAATGACGGTTTATCAGCGATTAGAAGTGAACTTGAACATAAGCGTCCTGTAATAGCCGTTTCATTAGATTTAAAAAGTTATTACCACACTATTGATCCAAGTTTTATTGCAGAGTTGAAGTTTCAAGAAAAAATTGGTTTAGTTGAAGATAAAGTACTTTCAAAAACAGAACAAGAGTTTACAAAAAAAATAGTCAGACTACTTAAAGAGTGGGGAAAAGCTGCTAGTGATTTTTCAAAAAGTTTAACAACTTCAGCTAAAGCCATACCTAGCGGGCTTGTTATGGGGTTAACCGTCTCTCGTGTGATTTCTAACGTATTACTTTGTAAGTGGGATAAATTAATTCGCGAGGAGTTGGCTCCAGTTCATTATGGACGGTATGTTGATGACATGTTCATAGTACTTCATGATGGTGGGAAAATTCATGACACTAAGTCATTTATGAGTTTTTTATCTGAACGGTTAAAGTTTGAATACCGAAATCGTGAAAAACCTGTTTTAAAGCCTGATGATAAAAACTCTGAATTATGGAGTATTGATTTACCTAAATACTACCTAAAAGAGACAAAAATCCAGTTTCAATCAACTAAGCAAAAACTATTCATCTTAGAGGGGGAGGCTGGCTTAGATTTGGTTGATAGTATTGAACAAGAAATGTATAAGCTGTCGAGTGAGCATAGGCTTATGCCCTCAATTGATCAGTTTGAACAAACAACAGCCGCGAAAGTACTGATTGCTGCTGAGTCATCGAGTGAAAGTGCGGATACTTTAAGAAGAGCAGATGGATTAACCCTTCATCGATTGAGTTGGTCTATTCAGTTAAGGCAAGTTGAAACTGTTGCTCGCGATATTCCTCCATCGGGCTGGGTAAAAGAGCGTAAAGAGTTTTACCAGTTTGCACACGATCATATTTTATGCCCTGAAAAAATACTAAATCATTACACTTATTTGCCAAGATTATTAAGCTTAGCTATTTCCCTTAAGGATTGGGAAGATGCTAACAAAATTGTAACCGCCACATTTGATGCTTTAGATAACCTTATTGCTCATTTAAAAAATAATCAAAACAGCGGTAATATAAATGGCGTTGAAAAGTGTATTTTCAATGATGAGTTGTGGAATGAATTATATAAATCTTTGGCACATTCATTTATTGATAGTGCGGCTAAGGCTTATCCGACAGAGTTTAAAAATGAAGCCGCGAGCAATTCGGTTAAAAAACTTGCAAGAGTATTCATGAAAACTCTAACAGAGCGTTTTAGCTTTGAAAATGATGAGTTTTTCTCTTCATATATTGATAATGGTTTTTATGAAGTTGCGCCTAAGTTACAAAAAAGTGATTTAGCAAAGATCCCTTATAAAGTAATTCAACATTTACATGCTTTCATTAAAGAAAATGAAGAGAATACGCAGCTAATATCAGAACAAAAAGAAATTCTATCGACATTGAGCGAAGATGGATTTTTAAACGCAACTCATCTAATAAAATTTTTAGCCAAGACACAAAATAAGCGGTTGCGTCGGGGTGGAAATCTTGTTTATGAAAATATAAGCCCTTTTGTTTTTCCTACTAGGCCCTATACCTCGTCAGAAATAGTTGAACTCGCACCTGAATGCATAGGCAAAAATGCGAAGAAAAATTCCAGCTCAATAAAAATGCTCGCAAAATATATTTCAGTTCTTAGAGGGGCTTGGGTTTCCCCAAATTTGTTAGATCCACCTGTCACGCCATCTAAACCTTCAAAAAATATCAAAATAGGTAATGGCAATGCTAATAAGGTGCTAGTTGCAGTTGCTAGTTTAGCCACTAAAGAAACAAGTTGGGAAAAATCAGCTTGTGATCGACCAGATCGCTCTTTAGAGCGTTATAAGCAAATTTGTGAATTGATTAATAATGTTATTTCATCAAAGCCTAAACCAGAATATTTATTTTTACCTGAATTATCACTACCCCTTAAATGGGTTGATAGTATTTCTAGCCGTTTAATAGGTGTAGGGATAAATTTGATTGCTGGTACAGAGTACAGACATTCTAGTAATAATAAGCTTATTAGTGAAGCTTGTTTAGTATTGAAAGATAACCGCCTGGGATACCCGCACTGGACGAAAATTTGGCAACAAAAGATAGAGCCAGCGCCTTCAGAGGATGAAACTCTCACAAGGATATTTGGTAAGACATGGCAACCATCAAAAAAATCTAAATGGTTAAAACCAGTTTATAACCACAATGGTTTTCATTTTGGTGTGATGGTTTGTTCAGAATTACAGAATAGTAAAACTCGAGTGGCCTTTCAAGGAAAGGTAGATGCTTTAGCAGTTTTATCTTGGAATAAAGATTTGGATACATTTTCCACATTAATAGAAGCAGCTGTATTAGACATACACGCATATACAATTTTTGTAAATAATCGCCAATATGGAGATAGTCGGGTTCGTGCTCCGGCAAAGCAAAGCTTTCGCAGAGATTTGGCTCGAATCAAAGGTGGTGAAAATGACTTTTTTGTGACCGTCAGCCTTGATATTAAAAGCCTTAGAGAGTTTCAAAATAGGGCTAAGCGTTGGCCGGTAGATACCGATTTATTCAAGCCTGTACCTGAAGGGTTTGTTGTTGCTAATTCACGCAAAGTATTACCACCGAGGTAGAAATTAAATATGACATGTTTTGAAACAGGTTTTGCTGTTTTATTAAATATTGAGACTTGGAAAAATTGGGTTCCAATTATTAGTTTATTTGTGGCAATAGGGGCTTTGTCTATTGCTTTTTGGCAAGTTCAGGTAGGGCGCAATACTTCGGCTTCAGCGCAAGCGCATGGAATTTATCAGCAGTATTTAGCGCTATGTATCGCTCATCCTGAATTGGCTAGTGGTGATTATGTTCCTAAAGGGGAGAATGACCTTGAATATGCCAAATATACGTGGTTTTTCTCAAGTATGTTATTTGCTTTTGAACAAGTATTAGAGGCTAAACCAAATGATGAAAAGTGGGTTGCAACGATTAAATCGCAGCTCGAAAAACATAAAGCTCATCTAGTAAAATCGAGTACAGCGGCGAGCAATCATTGGCATGAAAGCTTATCTAAATTGATTAGTGATATCAAAAGAGTAAGTGATTGAATATGACGATGCCTAGACCAGTTCGGATATTTCATATTACCGCAATTGATAACTTGCCAATGATCTGTGAACACAGAGAGCTTAGAAGTAAAGAAAAGTCATGTAAGCAGGGCATCGCATACAATAATATTGCGCATGAGGGAGCCCAAGGTGCTCGAGCCTATAAGCAGGTAATTAACCCACCAGGGGGAGGCATACATGAATTTGTGCCTTTTTACTTTGCCCCGCGTTCTCCTATGCTCTCAGCAATCCATCATCGGAAAGTGGCAGAATGCGATTATTTTCAAGAAGATATTATTCATTTTGAGCTAACAATTGAAGGCGCATTACAAGCGGGTATGAGTGAATACGTTTTTTACGATAGAAACGCTACCAAAGGCTACAGTCATGCCTATACGGACTTAAAGTTATTAAAGGATGTAGTTGATTGGGAAATATTAACTGAAGCTCCTACGCTTGATGGTTTTTGCAAATTCTTTATGGATAGGCACAATGACCCAAGATATTTAGATAGAAGGGAAAAGCGTATGGCGGAGTTTTTAATAAAAAACCAAGTTCCTTTGGCTTGGGTTAACCGAATAGGCGTGGCAAACGAAGGTAAAGCACAACAAGTTAATGCTATTTTAAGGCAGTTTGAGTTAAACTTGCCGGTAGTTGTTATGCCAGCTTGGTATTTTTAAGAGTGATTTTGGGGGCTGTATGGGTATTAAATCAGTAGAGGGTAATCTTTTAGAACAGCAAAACGTTGATGCCATTGTAAATACAGTTAACTGTGTTGGTGTTATGGGGAAAGGTATTGCGTTACAATTTAAAAAGAAATGGCCAACCAACTACAAAACCTATGCGGCGGCCTGTAAAGAAGGAGGTGTTACTCTAGGGAAAATGTTCGTTTTTGAACTAGGCGCACTTGCTGCTCCGCGTTTTATTATTAACTTCCCTACAAAAGGTCATTGGCGTAGTGACTCTCGCTTTAAAGATATTGAGGCTGGTTTACAAGATTTAGTTGTTCGTATTAAAGAGCTAAACATTCAATCTATTGCTATACCTCCCTTAGGTTGTGGTAATGGCGGGCTCGATTGGGCAATAGTAAAACCTTTAATGTTAAGGTATTTGGCTGACATTCCTGAACTTGATGTTTATTTATATGAGCCAACAAGCTCTATAAAAGCACAAGACATGAAAACGAGTACTCCGAAGCCTAGAATGACACCAGGTAGGGCTGCTATCTTAGCCTTGTTGGAATCGTATCAATCAGTTAGTTATGGTCTATCAAAAATTGAAGTACAAAAGCTTGCCTACTTTTTGCAAGCTGCCGGCGAAGATTTGCGACTTAATTTTGTAAAAGATAAGTTTGGTCCCTACGCTGATGCTTTAAGGCATGCTTTAAATACAATGGATGGTCATTATATTCAAGGTGTTGGTGATGGGGTTGTTGAGTCAGAGATCCGTCCAGTTGAAAGTACACTCGAAGATGCTAAGTTATTTCTAGCCAGTTCTAATCCTGAAATTAATTCTCGAATTAACCGTGTATCAGATTTGATAGAGGGTTATGAATCACCTTATGGTGTGGAGTTATTGGCAACGGTTCACTGGGTGGTGAAACAAGAGCAAGCAAATACTCCAGAGCAAGCATTTCAAGCAATTCAAAATTGGAATGACCGTAAAAAAAGTATAATGAGTCTAGCTCATGTAACAGCTGCTTGGAAGCAACTTAAGGATCATGGTTGGTTATAACAGATAAAGCTGCGTCTTTTATGGACGCAGTATTTATTTATGCCCTAGTAATTTGTACTAGCTTTATAAGAAGATATTAAGAAGTAATGTATTTAAGTTTATCGAGTTCATCCACACGTAGGTTTAACGACATCGCTAAATTTAATATTAATTTTTCAGGAGTTAAACCTTCACGTTTAAATGCAGAGTCTATTAATTGCTCTGTTGTTACGTGAAAAGTTAAACCTTTAGGTAAGCCATAAATTTCTTCAAGATCTAATTCATCGACTTTAGGAGAGAGTCCTCAACATAAGTTTCTTTCTTGGCTTTTTGTTTAGCTAAAATTTCGCCAATCTTTTTGATGATTTTAAGATTCTTGTTCCAGTTCTTCTTTTAGCTCTACCGATACAGTGCGTCAGCAAGTAAGCTCAAATACTTTGGTTATTTGTGGTGTTTCAAAAATAGAAAGCTTATCGACCAATTATGAGCTGCTAGTTATTGCTTCGGGCGCGAGTTCTAAAATGGTTATTGATGACTTGAGTAAAGACAAACAGCCTGAAGAAAAAGAACCTAATAAAGCCAAACCTGAAACAACTGATATTTTTGATATTCCTGCTTTTATTCGCAATCAAGTTCCGGCTCCATGTACAAAATAAAAATTTGCTACTGTCCAATCAGTACAGACTCCTCAACAGTTTTGTATCGACATGATGACTGTAAATATAAGTCATACTAAGAATAGAAATTAAAAATACACCATTTATACACAAATTATTTTAAGTTATTGTTTTTAAAGAACTAGGCGGGGGTTCAAATCCCCCCAGCTCCACCAATAACGGTTTTTAAATTCGTTTGTTTAAAAACCCTAAAAAACCCGCAACTTGAGCAATCAAGTCGCGGGTTTTTTTATGGCTAAAATGATTGAATTTATTGTGCATTGATTTATCTTGCGCTGACCGCTGACCGCTGACCGCTGACCGCTGACCGC
>NZ_AUTH01000028.1:0-42076 GCF_000497975.1 Pseudoalteromonas sp. TB41
TTGGGCTTTGGGCTTTGGGCTTTGGGCTTTGGGCTTTGGGCTTTGGGCTTTGGGCTTTGCAGAAAAGCATAAGCCTTTGCATTTGCATTTGCAAAGGCTTTTCTTACACCTATTTTATAATATTATTTTTTGCACTTAGGTTCGTAACACTCAACCCAAACTTCGGCGCTATAATTTACTTACTTCTGAAGGCTGAAAGCTTCAAACTTATCGCTTTTTTAAACGCAAAAAAAACCCCAGCAAAAGCTGGGGTTTCTTATAAAACAGACTTAATTAAAAATTAAGCTTGTTTTGGACGTTCAACAACATCTACCAAAGTCCAAGATTTGTTCTTAGAGATTGGAGCGCATTCACGGATAGTGACAGTGTCACCCGCTTTTGCAGTGTTATTTTCGTCATGTACGTGTAACTTAGTCGTACGTTTGATGAATTTCCCATAGATTGGGTGCTTCACGTAACGTGCGATAGCAACAGTGAAAGATTTTTCCATCTTGTCGCTGATTACACGGCCTTGAAGAGTACGAATTTTATCGCTCATTATTGACCTGCCTTCTGGTTAATAATTGTTTTTACACGCGCGATATCGCGACGTACTGTTCTTAGCGTGTGTGTCTGAGCTAACTGACCAGTGCTTGCTTGCATGCGCAGGTTAAACTGCTCACGAAGAAGACCTAGAAGTTCAGCATTTAGCTCTTCTACGCTTTTATCTTTTAGTTCGCTTGCTTTCATCACATTACCGTCCGAGTTACGAAAGTTGTTTTGAATGGCAGTTTACGAGCAGCAAGGTTAAACGCTTCACGAGCAAGCTCTTCTGAAACACCTTCCATTTCGTAAAGTACTTTACCAGGCTGAATTTCAGCAACCCAATATTCAACAGAACCTTTACCTTTACCCATACGAACTTCAAGAGGTTTTTCTGTGATCGGCTTGTCAGGGAAGACACGGATCCAGATTTTACCTTGACGTTTCACGTGACGCGTCATAGCACGACGAGCTGCTTCGATTTGACGAGCAGTCATGCGGCCACGACCAGTAGCTTTCAAACCGAAAGTACCGAAGCTTACTTTGTTACCGTTTTGCGCTAGACCACGGTTGCGGCCTTTATGCATTTTACGGAATTTTGTACGTTTTGGCTGTAACATTACTCGCTACCTCTACTTAGCACTTTTTTTGGCTTTCTTTGGTGCGCGTTTAGCTGGCTTCTCTTGCTCTTGTACTAGTGGTAAACCACCAATAACTTCGCCTTTGAAGATCCAAACTTTAACACCAATGATACCGTAAGTGGTTAAGGCTTCAGAAGTTGCGTAGTCGATATCAGCACGAAGAGTATGTAGAGGTACACGACCTTCACGATACCATTCTGAACGTGCGATTTCTGCGCCGCCAAGACGACCGCTAACTTCAACTTTAATCCCTTTAGAACCGATGCGCATTGCATTTTGTACCGAACGCTTCATAGCGCGACGGAACATAACACGACGCTCTAGCTGAGAGGCAATGCCGTCTGCTACTAGTTGTGCATCTAGTTCTGGTTTACGTACTTCAGAAATATTAATCTGAGCAGGTACACCAGCGATTTTAGTTACCGCTTGACGTAATTTTTCTACGTCTTCGCCTTTTTTACCGATAACAACACCCGGACGAGCCGTGTGAATAGTTACTCGGATAGATTTTGCTGGACGCTCAATAACGATTTTAGACACAGAAGCCGCTTTTAATTCCTTAGTAAGGAATGTACGTACTTTGTGATCGCCAAAAAGCTGTGCAGAGAAATCTTTTGAATTCGCGTACCAGGTAGAAACCCAAGGTTTAGATATACCTAGGCGAATACCAGTAGGATGAACTTTTTGTCCCATTACTTATATCTCCTAGCTATCTGAAACCACAACAGTGATGTGGCTTGTACGCTTAAGGATGCGGTCTGCGCGTCCTTTAGCACGTGGCATAATACGTTTCATTGTTGGACCATCGTCCACAAAAATCGTTGTTACACGTAGCTCATCAATGTCAGCACCTTCGTTATGCTCTGCGTTAGCAATAGCAGACTCAAGTACTTTCTTAACTAATACAGCCGCTTTTTTCGGGCTGTACGCCAGGATTTCTAGTGCGCGATCGACAGGTAACCCGCGGATCTGATCTGCAACTAGACGTGCTTTTTGCGCCGAACCAGAGGCGAATTTATGTTTAGCTAATGCTTGCATTTATCTTCCCCTCTTAACGTTTCTTCGCTTTCTTATCCGCAGCATGGCCACGGTAAGTGCGAGTTGGTGCAAATTCACCTAGTTTGTGACCGATCATTTCGTCAGAAACGAAAACTGGTACATGCTGGCGACCATTATGGACAGCAATGGTCAATCCGATCATGTTAGGTATGATCATTGAACGACGGCTCCAAGTTTTAATTGGCTTCTTTTCACCGCTTTCCAAAGCTTTCTCTACCTTCTTCAGCAAGTGTAGGTCTATAAAAGGACCCTTCTTGAGAGAGCGTGGCATGGCTATTCCTCAATATTACTTAGTACGACGACGTACTATAAATTTATCCGTACGCTTGTTCTTACGCGTCTTAGCACCTTTAGTCGGCTTACCCCATGGAGACACAGGATGACGACCACCAGATGTACGACCTTCACCACCACCGTGTGGGTGATCAACCGGGTTCATGGCAACACCACGAACTGTCGGACGAATACCACGCCAGCGATTTGCACCTGCTTTACCAAGTGAACGAAGCATATGCTCAGCATTGCCTACTTCACCTAGTGTCGCACGACAATCAGATTCAACTTTACGAACTTCGCCTGAACGAAGACGTAATGTTACATATTGACCATCACGTGCAAGGATTTGAACGTATGCACCAGCAGAACGTGCAATTTGAGCACCTTTACCTGGTTTAAGTTCTACGTTGTGAACAGTCGAACCTACAGGCATATTACGCATAGGTAATGCATTACCAGGTTTGATTGGTGCATCAACACCAGACTGGATTGCATCGCCAGCTTTTAAGCCTTTTGGTGCGATAATGTAACGACGCTCACCGTCTGCATATAATACAAGAGCGATGTTTGCGCTACGATTTGGATCATATTCTAAACGCTCAACAGTGGCTGGAATGCCATCTTTAGTACGTTTAAAATCGATTAAACGGTAATGCTGCTTATGACCACCACCGATATGACGAACCGTAATACGACCATTGTTATTACGACCACCTGATTTAGAGTTTTTCTCTAATAGTGGTGCGTAAGGTTTACCCTTATGTAAATCTGGGTTAACCACTTTAACTAGGTGACGACGACCCGCAGAAGTTGGCTTACACTTTTGAAGTGCCATAATTCTAACTCCCCTTATTACTCGGCGCCGCCGACAAAGTCCAGCTCGCTACCTTCTTTAAGAGTAACGTAAGCTTTCTTCCAGTCGCTACGACGACCGAAACGCATGCCAGTACGTTTTGTTTTACCCTTAACGTTAAGTGTGCGAACACCAGTTACTTCTACTTCAAAAAGCTTCTCAACTGCCGCTTTAACTTCAGCTTTAGTTGCGTCATTTGCTACTTTGAAAACAATCGTGTTGTTTTCTTCAGCAGCGATTGTGCTTTTTTCAGAGATGTGTGGAGCAAGGATCACTTTTAAAAGACGTTCTTCACGGATCATGCTAGCGCCTCCTCAAGTTGCTTAACAGCAGCAGCTGTAATTAGTACCTTGTCGAAAGCAATTAAGCTTACAGGATCGATACCAGCTACATCACGTGTGTCAACCTTGTACAGGTTACGTGCCGATAAGAAAAGATTTTCATCTACTTCTTCAGTCACGATAAGAACATCTTTAAGCTCAAGTTCTTTAAGCTTAGCAACTAGTTCTTTAGTTTTTGGTGCTTCAAGACCAAAACTTTCAACAACGATTAAACGCTCTTGACGAACTAATTCAGATAAGATGCTTTTGATCGCACCGCGGTACATTTTACGGTTTACTTTTTGGCTGTGGTCTTGTGGTTTAGCTGCGAAGCTAACGCCACCTGAACGCCAAATTGGACTACGGATTGTACCAGCACGTGCACGGCCAGTACCTTTTTGAGCCCATGGTTTTTTACCACCACCGCTTACTTCAGAACGTGTCTTCTGAGCACGAGTACCTTGACGAGCACCTGCTGCGTATGCAACAACTACTTGGTGTACTAATGCTTCGTTAAACTCACGTCCAAAAGTAGCTTCAGAAACTTCAAGAGCGCCAGAAGCGTCTTTAATTGCTAATTCCATCACTAAATCTCCAGGACTTATGCTTTAACAGCTGGTTTAACGATAACGTCACCGCCGATAGCGCCAGGTACTGCACCTTTAACTAAAAGCAGGTTACGCTCAGCGTCAACGCGAACTAGTTCAAGGTTCTGAGTTGTTACTTGCTCATTACCCATTTGACCGGCCATTTTCTTACCTTTAAACACCTTACCAGGTGATTGGTTTTGACCGATTGAACCAGGAGCACGGTGAGATAGAGAGTTACCATGTGTAGCGTCTTGCATGCTGAAATTCCAGCGCTTAACACCACCTTGGAAACCTTTACCTTTAGAAGTACCGGTTACGTCAACTTTGTTGATTTCGTTGAATAATTCAACCGTAAGCTCTGCGCCTACTTCAAAATCGCCTTCACCACCATTTAGGCGGAATTCCCACAGACCGCGACCCGCTTCAACACCAGCTTTAGCGAAGTGACCCGCTGTTGCTTTGTTTACACGGCTTGCTTTTTTAGTGCCTGCGGTTACTTGAAGCGCGTTATAACCGTCTGTTGCGTCAGATTTGATCTGAGCAATGCGGTTAGGAGTCGCTTCAATAACTGTCACAGGGATAGATACACCATCTTCAGTGAAGATACGTGTCATACCCACTTTACGACCGACTAGACCTAATGCCATTTTCCTAAAACCTCTCTAATCTTCCGATTAACCCAGGCTGATTTGAACATCAACACCAGCAGCAAGGTCTAAACGCATAAGTGCGTCTACAGTCTTGTCAGTTGGTTCTACGATGTCGATCAGACGTTTATGGGTGCGGATCTCGTACTGATCACGCGCGTCTTTATTAACGTGCGGTGATGTAAGTACAGTAAAACGTTCAAAGCGTGTAGGTAGTGGAATTGGACCACGTACTTGTGCGCCAGTGCGTTTCGCAGTTTCCACGATTTCCGCCGTTGATTGGTCAATCAAACGGTGGTCAAAAGCTTTTAGGCGAATACGAATGCGTTGATTTGACATTCTTAAACCTCAATATAAAGAGCATTTAAAGAGCATAAAAAAACGACCGAAACAATCTTAATAATTAAGATGCCGGTTGTTAGATTATATCTACGTTGAGTTCCAAATCGGAACTCCTGTTTATTAGCTTGAAATCCAAGCTTAATTTATTCTTTCTTGTTCCCGAGGGAATTTTGAAAGCCTGCGTATTATAATGATGCTGGTGATAAATGCAACAACTATTTAGACATAATTGCTTTGCAATTGTCGTTTAAATAACAGTCAAGTTTAACAATAGTGAACGTAATGGAAGTGATGATGTCACTATAATGTCATAGCTTGTCGATTAATCTGCAGAGGATCTTTGCGATAATATGTTATCCTATGCGCTAATTTTGCTGTTATATACCCATATTGGTTTGGGTAACTACTCTCTTATGGTGAGTCAATGCGTATTTTAAATTATGGTTTAAATCTTATCTCTGGTGGTATTAGCCGTTTGTTTGTTAAAAGCAAAGTACTGCCTGAAAAGCCGTTAGAGCAATTTGAGTTAAACCCTAAAAACCCGACCTTTTATATAGTGCGTTTAAATTCACGCTTTGATTTAGCGGCACTCGCGCGTGTATGTAAACGAAATGGTTTACCCGACCCAACCGAGCAGCAAGTGTTAGGTGACCAAGCGTTAGATCGTTTTATTGGCATTAAAAACCCACCACCGTTATTTGGTAATAAAGAAAAGCCTACCAACGCATTAGATCAGGGCAAGCAAATCATTGAGCACTTATTAAATAGTGGCCAAAAAAATGTGCAGGTTGTGCCTGTGACTATTTTATGGGGCAGAGCACCGGGTAAAGAGAAGCCAGGACTGAGTACTTTACTTTCGCACTCACTTACGCCCAGCTGGTTTAGAAAAATATTTGTTGTACTTTTTTCAGGTAGAGACAACTTTATTCGTTTTAGCCAACCACTCGATTTATCATTATTGGTGAACGAAAAAGCCGATGTAAATGAGCTTCCGCATAAACTACTTCGCGTAGCTAGAGTACACTTTAAGCGCCAGAAGCTGGCTGCCACAGGGCCTAAAATCCCATCTCGAGATCAATTATTTAGCTCACTACTGGCATCCCCAACGATAAAAAAAGCGATTCAAACTGAAGCGTCTGAAAAAAATATTAGCCAAGCCCAAGCGCGACAAAACGCATTAAAGCTTCTTGATGAAATTGCTGCTAATTACAGCGACGCCACCATTCGCGTTGCCGATCGCATATTAACCTGGCTTTGGAACAAGCTGTATAATGGGATTGATATAAAGTACACCGAGCAAATCCATGACCTAACCAACAAAGGCCATGAAATAATCTACATGCCGTGTCATCGTAGTCATATGGATTACTTGCTACTGACCTACTCTATTTACCATCAAGGGCTTGTTCCACCGCATATTGCAGCGGGTATTAACTTAAACTTTTTCCCAGCCGGTGGCATATTCCGCCGCAGTGGCGCGTTTTTTATTCGCCGCTCGTTTGCTGGTAACAAACTTTACTCAGCGGTATTTAAAGAATACTTAAGCCAGTTATTTATCAAAGGTTACTCGGTAAAGTTTTATACCGAGGGTGGGCGCAGCAGAACGGGACGTTTACTACCCCCTAAAACCGGCATGCTCGCAATGACAATGCAAGCCATGTTGCGCGGTATAGACAGACCTATATCTATTGTGCCGGTATATATTGGTTACGAGCACGTCATGGAAATCAATACCTATTTAAAAGAGCTGGCTGGGAACGATAAAAAAGGCGAGTCGATATTAGGTATTTTTAAAGCAATTAAAAATTTAAAAAACTATGGTCGTGGTTATTTAAACTTTGGCGACCCTATTTCTATCAATCAGTATTTAAATGATAACCAGCCTGACTGGCGTGAATCAATTCATGCAACCGATGTGCAAAAACCACAATGGTTAGGGCCGCAGGTGGCTAATCTTGCTGATCAGGTTATGGTTAAAATTAACAATGCCGCCGCACTTAACTCAGTTAACTTACTGGCGATGATACTGCTGGTAAACGATAAGCAGGCATTGAGTAAGCCAAAGCTGTTAGCTCAGCTTGAGTTTTACTTACGATTGCAACGTGAAGCCAGCTATAGCAGTAAAATAACCGCACCAGATGAAACACCAGAGCAGCTACTTGAACATGCCTTAAAGCTTAATAAGTTTGATGTGATCAGTGATGAGTTTGGCGAAATAATTGCGATAAGCGATAAAGAAAAAACCTTATTCAACTATTACCGTAATAACATTTTACATATTTTTGCGGTGCCTAGTTTAGTGGCGCTGCATTTATTTAAGCAACATCAAAGCACCGTAACTCAGTGCCATCAGCTGGTGAAATCTTTTTATCCATTGTTTGCTAAAGAGTGGTACTTGCAAGAGTTAGATGAGAGCTACGTTACTCGTATTTTAACTAACTTTAGTGATCAAGGCTTAATTGCGCTTGATGGTGATAACATTAAAGTGACTCAAAATAACGATAGCTTTGCCAAACTCGAAATGCTCGGTCGTGCATTGAGCTTTACTTTGCAACGTTATGCGATTGTGATTGGCTTTATTCAAACCAGCCAAGGGATTGAAAAAGCAGAGCTTGAACGTGAAAGCTATGTGCTGGCGCAGCGCTTGGGTACGTTACATGGCATTAAAACGCCGGAGTTTTTTGACAAAAAGGTACTCAGTAGCTTTATTTCAAACCTACGCGAACAAAAGCTAATTAGTGAGTCAGATAATGGCTTACAAGGCAGTCCAGCGTTGTGCGAGACTTACAAACAACTACAAACGCTATTACCGGCACGTATTTGGCAGTCAATAACAGATATTGTGCACGCTCAATGCAAGTAAAATAAAGCCATACCCACTATATTGAAGGTATTCAATATAGTGGGTATTAGGATTAGCGCTGGCGCATTACCCCTTCTTGAATAGTAGAGGCTACCAAGTTTCCTTGGCGGTCAAAAAACTGCCCACGTACCAGCCCTCTTCCTGAGCTCGCGCTTGGGCTATCAATAGTATATAAAATCCAATCATCCATTCTAAACGGACGATGAAACCACATAGCATGGTCAATCGTCGCCACTTGCATATTCGGCTGCATAAACGACACGCCATGTGGTTGTAATGCGGTTGGTAAAAATTCAAAGTCGGACGCATACGCTAATAAATAGTTATGAATACGTTGATCGTCAGGCATATCGCCATTGGCTTTAAACCAAATATGTTTTACTGGTTCGATGGCTTCTGGTTTAAAGGGGTTATGAAAATTCACTGGGCGCATTTCAATCGGCATTTCACGAATAAATTTATTACGGATAGCTTCTGGAATATGCTGTGCATTTTCTTGATAAAACTCTAATGAAGAACGTAGCTCTTCAGGGGCAGGAACATCTGGCATGGTCGCTTGATGCGATAACCCTTGTTCATCACCTTGAAACGACGCCGTCATGTAAAAAATAGGCTTACCGTACTGAATCGCGCTAACACGACGCGTACTAAAACTTTTACCATCGCGAATCGTTTCAACGTCATACACTATCGGCTTTGCAGCATCGCCTGGGCGTAAAAAGTAAGAATGTAATGAGTGAACAATTCGCCCCGCTGGCAGTGTTTCTTTGGCTGCTGAAAGCGCTTGCCCCATAACTTGACCGCCAAACACCGCTCTAAAACCTAAGTCTTGGCTTTGTCCTCGGTATAAACCTTGTTCAATTTCTTCAAGTGATAACAACGACAATAAATCATCTAATACTTGGCTCATTATTTCTTCCTCAATCCCCTAATTTCTAAATGATACTATACAATACTGGAAAAATACCAACACACTGAGTGAGGAAAACTAATATGGCTTTTTGGCTATTTAAAACCGAACCCGACGCCTTTTCAATTGATGACTTAAAGTATGCCCCTGAACAAACCACGTTATGGGAAGGCGTGCGAAACTACCAAGCGCGTAACTTTATCCGCGATGATGTTAAACAAGGTGATTTAGTGATGATTTATCATTCTAGCTGTAAACAGGTTGGTGTTGCGGGAATAGGAATTGTCACTAAAGCCGCTTACCCTGATCCGACTCAGTTTGACTTAAGTAGCGATTATTATGATGCCAAAGCAACCGTTGAGACCCCCCGTTGGTTTGTGGTGGAAGTAACCTACCATTCTCATCTCAGTAGCATAGTGAGCTTGCAAGCAATTAAGGCAAATGAGTCAGTGACAGACATTGCACTTAAAAAAGGGGGACGTTTATCGGTCATGCCAGTGACCGAAAATGACTGGAATGAAATTTTGAACATGGCTTAATAGTCGCAAAGGTAACATACATTTTGCCATTAAAAAGGCAGTCCACCAGCACAGTATAGCTTGGCTCAATTTCTCTTATGCCCTCAGATTTGCTATGATCTGCGGCTTGTGCGCACTGGAGGAAAAATGAAATTACTATACTGGTTAGATGAATGGTTAACTCTCAGCGATAATGAGAAGCAAGCAAAACTACCTACCTCTGGTGGGGATTTACTCGGTGATGTGTATGTAAAATATCACTTTGTTGATCTCAACAAACCCCTGCTTTTTACTTTTTCACCTGCTGGTACTGATGTACAAGAGCGTGATTTGAACCAAGACTTTGCACCTTGGGGCTATCATTTAGCACAAAAGCAAAACGTTAATATTATTGCGTTTCAGCATTTGGGTAAAAGTAATTGGTTTCGTAACCGCAATTTAATCTTTTTTATTGAGCAACTATCAACCCTACTCTCTCCTTTTGAAACCAAGCTAGGCTATGGACTTAGTCGTGGCGGCTTTGCTGTGGGTGCATTTGCTAAATTACTCAAACTCGACAAAGTACTGCTTTTCCATCCTGTTAGCACTAAAAACAAACTTATCGCCCCTTGGGATGACCGCTCAAGTACCGACATTGCCCAGCAATATGACTGGCAAGGTGAGTACCATGATTTAGATTTAGGAGATGCAGAGGGCTACATTATTTACGACCCAACCAACCGCATTGACCGCCAACACGCTAGACGCTACCAGCAGCTCACTCACTTACGCGTATTTGGGATGGGGCACGGCACTCATGCCACTTATTTAAATAAGTTTGGCTTTTATAAACAAGTGGCTGTTGATTTTATTGCTAATCAACAAATCGACATTGCACAATTTAGGCTACAAACAAAAACACTGCGTTTAAAAGAGGATTATTATAAAAAACTTAATAAAGCCAATGCTAATTCGCCGCATCGTCAAGCGTTATTAAGTACCGCTCACACTATTTTAATCGACGAAAAAGCAGCGCACGTGCAAGAGCACCAAGAAAAAATTGATATTCAACCTTTAATAGACGTAGCCATTAAGCATCAAGATGAAAATCCAAATGATGCCATTAAACTATTAGAAGTGGCTCAACAGCTAGCGCCAGACGACCCGCTGGTTGAGCATAAGCTGAGACAATTAGAATAAGTAACAAAAGGTACTCATTCTTTACTTTTTCTTGGCGTGCCCTTGCTTGGGCACAATCGAAAAGTAAAGAATCAGCGCTATCCACGAAAAGAAGATAGCGCCTACTAGCCAGCCATTTTTTTCATGGCCTTGGCTACGCTTACTGTTAAGAATTATCATAATAGGGAAAATGTAAGCACATAAAACGATAATTAAAAACGCAATTTCAGTCATTATTTTTCCAAGCTAGGCCAGTCAACTTCATTACTCAATACTCGCTCTTGCGCAATGTAATGCAAAATATCTCCGGCGTTTACTGCATAATCTAAAGGCGGATTTAAATCCATATTTTTTGCACTTAAATTATGAGCCACACCTAACAATATTGCATCATGATCGTACTTAAAGTGATGAAATAATTTACCAAACTCCATGGTTTTTACATTACTAGGGATTTGTAAACTAAACTGCGTATCACCGTGCAAGGTTGATAATAGTTCCTCTTGTACACGACTTGAGCCTGGATCTTGCATTGAGCGCACTAAAATCTCTGCCGATTTAGTACTGCTACACTCTACGTTGTGGCAATGCTCTAATAACATTTCCACTTTCGTTTCATCAAAAAAGTGTGCACTTATGTGACAATCTTCTTTGACTAAACGGCTAATACGCAGTGCGGTGGTAAATGTTTGGTCGTCATCTTGGCCATCAATAATCACTTTATCGGCGTGGCGAATGGCAACGCGTTCTAATTCATCCAAATCGGTGAAACTGGTTAGGCGAGCAAAATCAACATTCTCATTACTTAAAAACGGATGCTCTATTTGTTCAGTAACCGCTAATAAAATACGGCGATCTGTCCGCTTAGTATCAGCCAAAATGTAGTCGATCATTTTTTTGGTACGAGCATTATGCCAACCAAAAATAATAATATGATTGCTACTGTGAGCAAAGTTTTTATCACCAGTCATAGCGCGCCTAATTAAGTAAGTTACTGTTTGTCCTGTTTTACCCAACAAGACACCAAATAAAGCCAAACCAAAAGGTATTTGTATTAATGCGACAATCCATCGACCTAAGTCAGTTGATGGACTTAAATCCCCATACCCTACCGTTGAAGTGGTTACCGTGTAGTAGTAAAAAAAAGTACCCGGTGAAAGCAGTGCCTGCTCATTTGCCACTAACAATAAGCACCAAGTAAGCAGCATATGTAAGGATGTTGCTATTACAACAGACTGCCAACTTACCTGATCAATATGGCTGCGCAACAGCACAACAATACGTTTAAAAATATGATGCATAATTTTTTGTTAATCGATTGATTATTTAAATCATTTAGTAACACGATACTGCACATGATAACACTTAAGCAACGTTTTACTGTAATCGAAATATTCACGGTTCGTTATGAAGAAAAATAAGAGTAAACTATAGTTATAAAGTTATGAGGAAAAATATGGGTCTATTATGTCAGGTGTTTTAGCGTCAGTTGATCAGCGTACTCAGCTTGTAGGCGAAAATCGTTTAGAGTTGCTACTTTTTTATTTGCATAGCCGCCATTTATTTGCACTCAATGTATTTAAAATAAAAGAAGTGGTAAAGCTTCCCCGTTTAAGCAAAATACCGCACTCTCACCCTAAGGTAACCGGTGTAGCCAACATACGCGGTGAATCTATCCCAGTGATTGACCTTCGCCAAGCCATTTCTATGGCTAAAAAAGAATATGGTGAAGATTGTAACCTGGTCATAACTGAATATAACCGCACCACACAAGGTTTTTTAATTGGCAAGGTTGATCAAATCATGAATATGACCTGGTCTGACATTATGCCGCCACCCAGCTCTGTGGGTAAAAATCATTATATTACGGCACTAACTAAAGTGCAGCGTGATGGCCAAGAGCAATTAGTTGAAATTATTGATGTAGAAAAAGTACTCGCTGAAATAGTTGAGTACGAGGTCAATATTACTGATGGGGTGTTGGATGAAACCATCGTAAACGAATTTGCAGGACGCAAAATATTGCACGCCGATGATTCGCCAACAGCACGTAAACAAGTTAGCGATACGTTATCGCAGCTTGGTATCGAAATTATTCCTGCCAGTAACGGCCTAGAAGCCCTACAAATGCTCAAAAGCTGGGCTGATGAAGGGCGCGATGTTGAAAAAGAGCTGCTAATGGTGATTACCGATGCCGAAATGCCTTCGATGGATGGCTATCGCTTAACCTATGAAATACGTAACGACAATCGCTTAAAAAACTTACATGTGGTGCTTAACACGTCCCTGAGTGGTAGCTTCAACCAAGCCATGGTGGAAAAAGTAGGCTGTAATGCATTTTTATCAAAATTTCAGCCCGACTTACTCGTTCAAGAAGTACAAAATCGCTTAAAGCAAGTGCTTGGTGATTCTTAATTGAGCATAACTAGCAAATACCGACCAAGGTAAGTATTTGCTAGCGACACCCCCTCATTAACAACCTTTAAAAAGTCTGCCTTGCTGAGCGTTTATTCAAAGCGGTGTTTGCTAATCCTAAGATTTCATGATTAATTAACAAATAAGTTTTCACTAACTCGTTATTAATTATGCTTAATAAAGTTGCCAGTCCATTTACCAAGCTCGTCGAGCGCTACTTACCCGACCCATTTATATTTGTTATTTTGCTCACCATTATTACTTTAGTCATTGCGAATTTAGCGACCCCTGCAACCACACTTGAGGTAATAACATCATGGGGGAGCGGGTTTTGGAACTTACTAAGCTTTGCCATGCAAATGCTGTTGGTGCTAGTAACAGGCTATATGCTTGCCAGTACCTCTTTAATAAGTATGTTACTAACAAAATTAGCAACGCTTGCTAATACGGCCCCAAAAGCCATTATTTTAGTGACATTTATTTCGCTTTTGGCAAGCTGGCTAAATTGGGGGTTTGGCTTAGTAATTGGTGCTTTATTTGCTAAAGCGATTGCTAATCAGACTCGAGTGGATTATCGGCTGTTAGTGGCAAGTGCCTATTCAGGCTTTGTAGTATGGCACGGCGGATTGGCAGGCTCCGTACCACTCACCATTGCCACCGAAGGGCATTTTTCACAGGCGACTATGGGTATTATTGGCACACAGCAAACCTTATTCGCAGGCTTTAACATTGCAATTCTGATTGGCTTATTTATTATTATGCCGCTGGTTAACCGCTACATGCTACCGAGTGAAAAAGACAGTGTTTATGTTGACCCATCACTGCTTGAAAACACACCACCTGATAAAGTAACAATAACACGCCCTGCTCAGCATTTAGAACAAAGTAAGCTATTAGGTATGGGCATTGGTTTAATCGGACTTGCCTACTTAGGTTATTACTTTTTCATCGCAGGTGGCGGCTTAAACCTCAATAGTGTAATTGCCCTGTTTTTGTTTATGGCAATCACTCTGCATCAAACACCCCATAATGTGCTTAATAGCTTGCAACAAGCGATTCCGAGTGGCGCAGGAATTGTAATTCAGTTCCCTTTTTATGCTGGCATTATGGCGGTCATGGTAGATACTGGACTGGCGCAACAAATATCACAGGGCTTTATAGCCATCGCTGATGCCGATAGCTTGCCATTTTACAGTTTCATTAGTGCAGGACTCGTTAATATGTTTGTGCCCTCAGGTGGCGGACAATGGGCGGTACAAGCGCCTATTGTTATCCCTGCAGCACAAGAGCTTGGTGCAGATATGGCGCGGGTTGCTATGGCTGTGGCGTGGGGAGATGCGTGGACTAATTTAATTCAACCCTTTTGGGCATTGCCGGTATTAGCCATTGCAGGATTAAAAGCTAAAGACATTATGGGCTTTTGCGTGGTACAGCTGATTATTACTGGGGTGTTTATATCCTTGATGTTGAGCTTTTATCCGTAAAGAAAAAAACTTATTAGTAAGCAAAAAAATAAAAAAAGTGATAATACAATGAAAAACTTACCCATATTATGAACTTTCTTTTGATTCTTAAGCTTATAATCTAAAAGCTGATCACCCATCAAGGAAGAGCAGTGAGGACATGTGCACAATGAATTATCATGTAATAAACAGCAACGTTCGCAGCGGCTCTGCTTCCTCTTTTTTAACATTATTGCTAAATTAAACCCAATAGTCATATTAAACCTAAATAGTAAAACTCAATCATATTAAAGCTACTACTTTTTATCTTTCAAAAGATATGTTCGCAACTTTCTATTGAAGTAAATAACAACTAAGACTATGAGCATATAATAAGCAAATTTATATACTTCATCTGTAAAGTGAATATAATTTTCATATAATAAGTTAAGAGAAGACCATATAAAAAAAGTTGCAATTATCTGAATTAAAAGTACTTTATATCTCATTACTTCAAATCAAACCAAGCTACTGCAGCTATGTATACAGCACCAGCAACAAGTGCCCCTTTAACGCCCAACATACCACCAGCAGACATTGCCGAAGATAAATCTTTTGAAGAAAAATCTCCCCAACAATGTTCTGCACATCCACCATTCACTTCTTGAAATTCATTCACGCTTAATTCACGCATTTTATTATACTCCATAAATCCGGTGCTTTTTAGTTAAGTCATCGGGTTGTTAATATGCTCAACCTTACAATTAGGTGTGCGGTTAATAGGCTGGCTTTAGCTGCTCGCTAAAGTTAACTAAAGCTACCCGTCTTTTAGTTGTTTGCATTTAGCAAACTACCAAAATTTTTAAAGTTATTTTTACTGCCCAACATTACGCACTTACTGTTTGCTGTTGCATATTCACCAGCTCTCCACCTTTAAGTTCAAATACTTTATCTGCCATATTAATAGTTTCTTGGCGGTGGGCAATCATAATGCGTGTAATGGGTAAGTGCTGAATTTGCTCGCTTATTTTAGCCTCGTTATCTTTATCTAAATGGCTTGTTGCTTCATCCATAAACAACACGCAGGGCGATTGATATAACGCACGGGCAAGTAATAACCGCTGCACCTGCCCACCCGATAAGTTTGAGCCCATATCACCTACTAACGAATTGTAACCCATGGTCATTTTAGTAATATCATCATGAATAGCAGCATGGTGGGCGCACTGCTCTATTTTTAAATAATTGGGTTGTGGATCAAAAAAGCTGATGTTATCGGCGATTGAACCTGCCAGTAACGTGTCGTCTTGCATTACAGCGGCAATTTGCTTACGGTAATTTTTAAGGCCGAGCTGGGTAATGTCTTTACCATCAAGCAGCACTTTACCTGAGGTAGGTTGCAATAACCCGAGCATCATTTTCATCAAGGTAGTTTTACCCGCACCAGAAGGCCCGGTAATCGCAATAGAATCACCAGCATTGAGCGTTAAATTCACGTTAGTTAAAATGGGCGCTTGCTCTTCACTGTAACTAAAGCAGATATTTTCAAGGGTAAGCTGACCTTTAACATTACCCTCGTCATCACCGGTATAGGCTATTTCACCATCGCGATTGGCTTCTTGTTGAGTTAGGGCAATATCGGCAATACGGTCTAAGTGTAAGCGCATCATTTTAAATTGAATGATTTGCTCAATTAAGTTGGCAAAGCGGCTAGTTAACTGGTTTTTATAGGCAATAAACGCCAGTACCATACCAACAGACAAGCTATTGCTCATAACTAACAATGCCGCAAAGTAAATCACTAATACATTTTCCAGGCCAAATAGCAGTTTATTAAATGAATCAAAACTTATATTTAATCGCCCTAAACGAATTTCGCTGTTTATTACCTCAGCATAACGGTTTTGCCAAATGCCTTGGCGCTGCGATTCATTACCAAACAATTTTATGGTTTGCATACCGCGAATATTTTCTAAAAAGTTGGATTGTTCTTTAGCTGAATTTTGAATCATTTCTTCGGTGGCTTGGTGCAGTGGCCTGTAAAGTGCTAAGCGCACTAAGGTATACAGCACAATTGCCCCTACAACCACCGCAGTGAGTTTCAGTGAATAAATAAGCATCATAATCAATACGGTAATGGCCATGACGCCATCGACTAAGGTTTCTACAAACCCAGTAGTAATGCGTTCTCGTATTTGTGCTAATGAGCCAAAGCGCGAGACAATATCGCCAACATGGCGCGACTCAAAATAATTCATTGGTAGTCGCAATAAGTGCCTGAGCAAGTTCACCCCCATTTGCATATTGAGCAAACTCGAAAGCCGCAAAATCAGCCAACTCCGCACTGCATTAGTCACCACTGAGATAATTGCAATCAGCGCGAACCCCATAGCCAGTACCGTTAATAACGATTCGTCAAAACTAATTAGTACTTCATCCACAACCCACTGCATATAATACGGGGTCATTAAGGCGAATAGTTGTAATACTAATGACAATGCAATCAGTTTTAGCAACCCTGCTTTTAAGCCCTTCATGGTGCTCCAAAGCTGGGTAAACTTCATTCTTGCTTGTTCTTGTTTAGCTTCAAACTTGCTGGTTGGCGTGAGCTCTAAACAAATGCCGGTAAAGTGTTTACTAAACTCTTCCGAGCTTAAACTACGCTTACCCACAGCAGGGTCGTTAATAGCAAATTTAGCTGAAGGCCCTTTACCAGAGACTTTGGTCAGCACCACAAAGTGATTCATATCCCAGTGCAATATACACGGTGTTTGCAGTTTATGGACTTCTTCGATTGGGCATTGCAGCGCACGACTGGCTAGCCCTAAATTATCACCCAGCTCAATCAGCTGCTGTAAGTTCATACCCTTTAGATTCGCCGAAAAGCGCTTACGCATAGCCGGCATATCCAGCCTATGACCGTGATAGCTTGCCACCATTGCCACAGAAGCTAGGCCGCATTCAGCTATTTCGGATTGAAGGATAAGGGGTATGCTATTTTTCAGGCTAAAGTTTAAATCCAAAACACTATCCTAAGTTAAATCACGAATTGAGCAGCTAAGCTATAATAGAAACAACTTCACTATTTGATACATTAAATTAGCTAAAAACACACATAAGATAATAAAAACAATAGTACTAATACTTTTATTCTTTTCAATCTGCTTTTCTAATGCTAAGAATATACAAGTAAATATAAATATCAGATAGTTATCACTTGAATTTTTAATGAAAATGAAGAACACACTCAAAACAAATGTTATTAATGCAATTGATTTCATTCCTACCCCTTATTGATTTAAGGCCCAACCAAAGATTGGACCTTAATTACTTACTCTGTCGCCATTGAATAAAGTGAAGAGCCAATATACCAACCACCTGCAGCAGCAGCGATTACAGGAAAGAAAAATGCTCCTGCCGCGGCGCCAGCGATCGAGCCCGCAACGCCAACAATACCAAGCCCTAAGCCAATCGTATTATCTGCATTTAATGCCCCACCTGTAACGACTTTACATTCTAATTCGTTTAATTCTTTCATTATTTCTGACTCGCATAATATGCAGCACCAGCTGCAACTAGAACCAACCCGCCGGTCATAAACATAGCACCAGCTAATGCGCTAGTCGTAACAAAAGCGGCCCCCCAAGCTCCAGCTCCACCAATCAAACCTGTTGCACCTAGAGATCTTCCTCCACCATTTACTTCTTGAATTTCTTTTACGTTTAATTCACGCATTTTGTTATACTCCATAAATCCGATGCTTTTTAGTTAAGTCATCGGGTTGTTAATATGCTCAACCTTACAATTAGGTGAGCGGTTAATAGGCTGGCTTTAGCTGCTCGCTAAAGTTAACTAAAGCTGGCCGTCTTTTTCGGTTGTTTGCATTTAGCAAACCACCAAAACTTTTAAATTTTCCTTTATTGCTACAATTAACTTACTCGTCCTTTTAGGCTATACAGCGGCTCGAGTAACCATTCAATTAATGTGCGCTGCTCTAGCATAATATCTGCCTCAAACAACATGCCGCTTTTTAGCTCAAATGCTTTACCATAAGCCTGCATTTGTTGCTGGCTAAGTGTTGCTCGCAAGCGGTATACTGGCTCTTGCAGTGCGATAGGCAAGCGTATTTCGTTTGGGGTAATGAGCGCCTTATCAATCCGGCTAATTTTGCTGTTAATAAAACCAAAGCGTTGATAAGGAAAGGCATCAAATCGCAAACGCGTATCGTTACCAAGCGCAATAAAACCTGCTGAACGTGTAGGTAATAGTAATTCAGCCACTAATTCTGAACCTTCGGGAATAATATGCAGTAGCGGTTTGGCTTGGGTGAGTGTTTCACCTTCCACCACTTGAATACCCGTGACTGTACCGCTATTACTTGCGGTGACGGTGTATTGATAGTTACTTTTAATTTGCGTAAGTTGGTTTTGAACATCCGCTTGTTGGCGTTTAAGACTATTTATACGCAACGTGTATTGCTGGGGCACGTTGGCAATATTAAAGCTTAGTTGGCTTAACTGGTTTTCTTGCTGCATCAGCAAGCGTGCTAGGTTTTGTTTTTCTTGCTTAGCATCCAACAGGGCTTGCTGTTGTTGCTCACGCTCAATATTTGATAAAAAGCCATTTTTATTAAGCTGGTTAAGGTTACTTTGTTGGCGGTTAAGTAGCGCTAGTTTTTCATCAGTAAGTTTAAGTTGGCTTTGTAATGCAGCTTGCTCATTAGTTAGTGCACGTTTTTGTGCCTGCAAGTTAAGTGACTCTTGCTTTTGTAGGGTGTGGTTTTGTGTAATTTCGTCATTAAGTAGTTGTATTTGCATACTTAGCTGTTCAACTAGCTGGGTACTCAAGGCTATGCCTTGGCTGTTATTTTGCTGCACAATGATGGTCGCCAACGGCTGACCTTTATTAACGGCATCACCCTCTTGTACAAATAGCTGCTCAATCATACCACCTTGATTAGCAAAGCTTTGGATAACCCCTTTATTAGGCATTAAAAAACCGCGCACGGTTTCTTTGCGTGAGTATTCTGCAGTGAATAAAAAGGTAATAACTGTGACAGCCACACAGGCCAAAATAAGCACAGTTAATTTTATTGATAGAGGTTGTATGAGGGTAATCGCCCCGTTAAACGCTCACTTTGCTGAGCGATAGCTTCCTTTCTAAATAACATCCCTGAACAATCCCTGAACAACCCTGATATCGGAACACTACATCTTCAGTTACAAAAAAACAACAACAAACATACAAAAACCTTTAAAAACAGCAACAACCGAACAAAAAAACAGCACAGTGCACATTTTTTAAACTTTCCATGCTGTTTTTTGTCGTTAGCTCGATAAAATTTTCATTGGCAAACTCAGTATTGGATTGTCAGAGTCAGCAAAATGCATCATCACTGCTACATGACCTGCAACCACCAGCGCATACATGACCGCTGAAAAGCCTTGGCCATATTTATCTAATGGCAATAAATGCGAATAATGACGGCCGCGCCATTCAAACACAATTTCCAGCGCCCCAACAAACAAAAAGAACACTAATAACATTAAACCAAAGGTGTAACTTAGCCATAAGCCAAATAACACTCCCAATAAACATACACTCAGCCCCACCCACGATCGCATTGAAAAGCTAATACTCTTTAAAACATGTCCGCCATCAAGTGGTAAAATAGGCAGTAAATTGAATAAGTTAAGCAGTGCACTAAGTACCGCAACGCCTGCAAATATTTCCATTTCTGTGGCGTAAAAAAGCACCACGCCTAGCACTGAGGTAAACAAACCAAAGGCAGGGCCCATTAGTGAGATCACCACATCTTGCCAGCGCGTAGTTATTTTATCGTCGCTAACGGCTAACCCGCCTACAAAAGGAATTAAATAAATGCCTTTGGTTTTTATCCCAAAATACTTCATAGCTCGCACATGGCCATATTCATGTACCACTAGGCAAGCAATCAGCATTAACGCAAATTCAATGGTAAACAGCCAAGCATAACCGGCCACCGATGCGCTCGCTAGCGCCACTTTAACCACCTTAGCACTTTTAAATAACTTAAAGCCTAGCGCCGCAAGTCCCAAAAAGCCTTTTTTAGATTCGCCTTGCGCCGCCACAGGTAAAGCCAGCTGAGTGGCAAACTGATTATCTACAAATAGCGCAATACTCTGTTGGTTAACGTCACTGCTATCAATACCAATTAGCTGCTCATCAAGCATAAACTCAACATAGTTTTCACGTGGATTTTCAAATGCAATCGCTTGCTGATCATGAAATATTTTTACAATTTGTTGCTTATCTAGCATAAGCGTAAACGGTTGTTCGGCTAGATTCAGATCGATTTTTATCATTGTTATATCAGTTCGCTTAATTAGGGGTGCTATTTTGAGGCAGAAAAATCCTGTCGATAGCAAGGCAAAAACTTCGTTATTTAGTTGCTCTTAAGGAGAATTTTTTAACGCAGCTCGCGTCTGACTTGCCCCTCAAAATGATTAAGTATTATTGCGGCTTGGTATTATAACCATTATAAATTATGGCGCTAGTATACCTACCCACCTAAAAAACACGAGTGAGATAGAATAATTTGTCGATTGGATTTTGCTGATATTTAAAATTTAAAACAGCAATAAATACTGACAAAAACAATTCAAGCGACTATTTTTAAAACAGAAGGATATAAATTACGACTGTTAAGTTAAGGACAACAATGCGCACAAAATTACCAAACATACTCGTTGTCGATGACTCAAAAGCCATTTTGATTGTCATGAAAGCTATTTTTAATGAACTCGAAATGTCGCAAACCACAACCACCTGCTTAAACCCAGTTAAAGCACTTGAAAAAGTAAAAGCTGATATAAACTATTTTGATGCCATATTTACCGATCTAAATATGCCAGAAATGGATGGCATGGAGCTGATCCGTAACTTAGGTGAAATAGGCTATTGCGGTGCAATTGTTATTATTTCTGAAATGGACCCTAAAATAATCAGCCTAGCCGCTGACCTCGCTAAACAGCACAATGTGCATTTAATTGGCAACCTATCTAAGCCTGTGCAACTCAATCAGGTAAATACGTTACTTACCAAAATCGCTCAGTTAAACAGCCACACACTTGTAAAAGAGCGCCCAATCACTAAAGAAAAACTAATTAACGCATTAAAAAATAATGAAATAACACCTTACTATCAACCTAAAATAAATATAAACACCAATCAAATACAAAGTGTTGAAGTGCTGGCTCGCATTGTATCAAGTAAAGACGAACGAGTTATTTTACCAAGCCGTTTTATCAGCCTGGCTGAGCAATGCGATTTAATCAATGACATTACGTTTACGCTATTTGAAAAAGCCTGTGGTGACATCAAGCAGCTAAAAGAGCAGCTAGGTACAAATTTGAAATTGTCATTTAACTTATCGCCGTGTCAGTTAGATGATTTAAACAGCCCCAATAAGTTATTACAGCTTCTACAAAAACATGATGTTTTACCCAGTGATGTGGTGCTTGAAATAACCGAGCAGCATGCCCTTTCAAGCTACACACAACTCGAAACCTTAAATAGATTAAGAATATTCGGCTTTGGGATTTCACTCGATGACTTTGGCACTGGTTTTACTAATATTAACCAACTGAAACAGCTGCCATTTACAGAAGTAAAAATAGATCGCTCTTTTATTAGCCACATAGAAACCGATAAGTTTTCTCAAGTGGTAGTCAGCTCACTGATTAATATGACAACCCAAGAGCAGCTTGAATTAGTGGCCGAAGGGGTTGAGCGCCCCGAAGAGCTGGCCTACCTCAAGCATTATCAAACAAATTTAGCTATACAGGGCTTTTTATTTAGTTGCCCAAAAGCAAAAGCTGAATTTATCTCGTGGGCCCAACACTGGATAAAAACAGCTGCTAAAACAAAAAACAGCTAACGAGATTCATTATCGTCGGCGCTGACGATATGCTCACTATCAGCTAAACGCTGGTGCCAACGCTGCTTTGCTACGGCGCGCATATTGGTTGATTGATCTCGCTCATCCACAATTTCTAAGCCCATTAACGCTTCTATCATATCCTCAAGCGTTACAATTCCTTGCACATCACCGTATTCGTCAATCACTAAGCAAATGTGGGTACGTTGGGTGAGCAATGTTTGTAATAGCGACGATACATTTTGGGTGTTCGGTACCGTATAGATAGGTTTAACTAACTTACTAATTTTGTAATCTGTGCCTAACCGATGATATGCCAACATAATATCGTTTTTATGTACAAAGCCTATGATATCGTCAGCGTCTTTGTCATAAATTAGCACTCGAGAGAATGACGACGAACCGTGTTCACTCAAGTAATGATTAACGGTAAGATCTTTATGGATTTTAAAAATGACCGTACGCGGTGTCATTAAATCGGTTAGTTTTGCATGCCTAAAGTGCAGCAAATTACGAATGATTTCTGATTCATCAGCATGAAGCGCCCCAGACTCACTACCAATGTCGGCCATTGCTTCTATTTCTTGGCGAATATAATAGGCCTCATTATGCTTTTGACCCATCAAATTAGTTAGCTTTTGTGCTGCCCAAACAAAAGGCTTAAGGACTAGTACCAAAATACGTAAACCATAAGTCACACTAGGCGTTAAAGCACGCCAATAATTAGCCCCCAGCGTTTTAGGAATAATTTCAGATAACACCAGTACCAATAAAGTCATAATTGCAGACGCAATCCCCACAGCCGCATCTGAAAACACCACGGCAGCCTGTGCACCCACGCCCGCAGCACCGGCAGTATGTGCAACAGTATTAAGTGTTAAAATAGCCGCTAATGGCTGATCGATATTACTTTTTAGCTTCTCTAGTTGCTTAGCCAGTACTGGCCGCTCTTTACGAAGCAGCGCAACATAACTAGGTGAAATGCTCAATAGCACCGCTTCCATGACAGAACATAGAAACGAAATCACAATCGCTGTAACCATGTAAACGATTAATAGTGTCACTTTTTTTCCTCTAAATTGGATATATGAGCATCATAACAATACATGCTATATTTGGCCAAATCTCCAATAACAATAGGCATAGCAATGAATTTAAGCGCACCTTGGCATCGTTACGCAAAACGTTTTACTCACTTGGCAGCCCTACTCACATTAAGTAGTTTGAGTTTAACGGCATTAGCTGCCCCACTCGATCAATCAAAAATTCAGTTTATCGGGCCTCTTGCAGAAGACATGCAAGCAAAGCCATTTCAAACACCGCATGGCGACGTGATTATCAATAATCTGCTTGCACAACTTGAATCAAACAAAGAAAGCTTTGTTGTGTTTGGTAAAAAGCACAAGTGGCAACCACTTGATAAAATTAACGCGCTTACTTTAGGCGGTTTACAAGCACTTAAATTTAATATTGAAACTAACCGATTTACTCAAGGCTCCTTAAACATTAAAGGAATAGAGCAAGGCCAGGTTTTTATTAACGGTGAGAAACAAAGTGGTGAAAACCAACGCTATCAGCTTGCTTTAAATAACGGCTCACACACCGTTATTGTCATTGCTCAACAGGTTGCTAATTGGAATGATGTCACCTTAGAGTTTGTGCCAAAAGCAGAAACTGACGCCGTGACCCTAACGACAAATAAGACCAAGCGCTTATCGGCTAAGCAATTGTTTGACGCCCCAACTATTAGCGGCTTGTCTTTGTCACCTGATGCTAAGCATTACTTAAGTACAACAAAGCGTTACAGCGATAAAACAGGCAACGACGCCATTACCACAACCGAGCTTAAAAATACTAATAACCAAACGGTATACCGATTTGAAGAAGCGCAGCCTAGCCAATTCACTTGGAGTCCTGATAATCAATTTTTAGTCTATTTACTCAACGGCGAATTAAAGCAGTTAAACCGTAAAACTTTCGCTATAAAAACCTTAGCCTCAGGCCTTGAGGGGGCAAGCAACTTTAGCTATTACAACGATAATAGTATTCTTTTTAGCTGGTCCAAATCACCTGAAAAAACCAATAGCCTCACTAAACATCATAAAGGCTTGCAAGACCGTTGGTCTTACGCCCGTACGGTTAGCCAATTATATTTACTCGATACCCACAGTGGTTTAACCAAAGCCCTGACCGAAGGCGTATTAAGCCATCAACTTGAAGATGCTAATAGCAACCGTGGAAAACTATTAATAAGTCGTCCAGTAATGGCCATGCAAGCCTCAACCCATCCAAAGACTGAGCTGGTTGAACTTACATTAAAATCCAACAGCATAAAATCGTTAGGTAAGTTTAAAACCTTTAATCAAGCGAAATATACCGCAAACAATATTTATGTTGTTGCAGGCCCTGATTTTAAAAATAGCGCAGGCAGAGTACTACCGCAAACTATGCTGGCGAATAATTATGATGGCCAGCTGTATTTACTAACCGATAACGCTAAAAAAGTAACGGCGTTAAGTAAACAATTTGACCCTGCGATTGGCACATTGGAAGTACTAAGCAATGGCGATGCGTTAATCAAAGTGACAGAAAAAGACACCCAACCACTGTATTTATATGATCTGAGTAAACAACGCTTTAAAAAGTTAGATACAGGGTTTGATATTGTAGAACAGTTTAGTTTTTCAAATACTCGCAATACCCAGCTACTGCTCTCTGGCAGTAATGCTTCAAGCGCCCAACAACTCAAGCGCTTTGACGTAAGCAAAAATAAGGTGGAGTTAATCTGGGATTCAAACCCGATTGCATATGCCAATACCACGATTCCTAAGCTTGAAGAATTTAACTTTACCAATAAGCGTGGCGTAGAAATATCTGGTCGTGTTTACTTGCCAAGTAATATTGATAAAACTAAAAAGCACCCTGCTCTGGTCTATTACTATGGTGGCACCTCACCTGTGACTCGTGGATTTACAGGGCGTTACCCTTTTAATTTATGGGCAGCAAACGGCTATGTGGTTTATGTGGTACAGCCAACTGGTGCAACGGGCTTTGGACAAACTTTTTCAGCGCAACATGTCAATGCGTGGGGCGATTATACCGCCGATGACATTATGCAAGGCACAGAGGCATTTTTAGCTAAATATGATTTTGTAGACAGAAGTAAAGTCGGTAATTTAGGGGCATCTTACGGTGGGTTTATGACGATGCTGCTTGCTACTAAAACCGATATGTTCAGCGCGTCTATTGCTCATGCGGGAATTTCAAACTTAACTTCTTACTGGGGTGAAGGATGGTGGGGATATTTATACTCAGGCGAAGCCTCTAAAAATAGTTTCCCGTGGAATAACTCTGAACTTTATAGCCAACATAGCCCAGTGTTTCATGCCGATAAAGTGACCACGCCATTACTGCTTATTCATGGTGACAGCGATACGAATGTGCCAGTAGGTGAAAGCTTAACTATGTACACCGCGCTAAAACTGCTAAATAAAGATGTTGAAATGATTGAGTACAAAGGAGCCGATCATCAAATATTTGCTCGCGATAAGCGCTTTAATTGGTGGAACACTATGTTGGCTTACTTTGATAAAAAGTTAAAAAATGAACCACAATGGTGGGATTCAATGTACGGCCAGTAGTCATTTAAATGCGCACTTAAAATAATTTATAAAAAGTGCGCAATACAAAGGTAATTTCATTATTCTTTTTTGTAATATAAAGTTACCGAAAAAAATTAAACTCTGTGTTATGCATGTAACGAATAATGCTAACATGCAAGGCTACTATTAAAAAAATAACAGACTATGGCAATTAATGTTTTATTGGTTGAAGATGACGAGCTGCTAGTAAAGCGCATCCAAAATCATTTTATAAATACCGAGTTCTCTATTGACGTTGACGCAACGGGTGCCGATGCTTTAAGCATGGTCAAAAGCCGTGTAAATCAGCGCAGTGCTATTTCCTTGGCAATTATTGATATTGTGCTGCCAAAGCGCAATGGTTTACAACTTGCCAAAGAGTTAAATACGCTCACCGATATTGGTGTTATTTTGTTATCGAGCCGTGACTCACAAGCTGATCGTATTGCTGGTCTTGCTCAAGGTGCCGATGACTATATTTGCAAGCCTGTCGATTTACTCGAGCTTGAGTTGAGAATGCGCGCTTTATACAAACGTATTGCAAACAATCAACACGACGATGACAGTGAAGAGTTTATCGAATACGCTGATTTTAAACTCCATCCAGATAACCGCACACTCATTACAGCCAGTGGGATTGAATCACGGCTCACCGAAGCAGAGCATAAAGTGCTTATTTGTTTAATCGGCAATGCCGGTAAAGCCACTTCACGTGAAAAAATATCAGAAGAAATTGGCCAGCCTGATTGGAGCCCCAACGATCGTACCGTAGACGTGTTAGTGGGTCGTTTACGTAAAAAGCTTAACGATGAGAAAGATCAAAAACGCATCGTCACCGTGCGTGGTAAAGGCTATATGCTATCTATTTAGTATTGGGTTAACTGCGATAATAAACGCTCAAACGCCCGATAATTAAGCGCTTCTTTAAGCTCATTTAAACTAATTTGTGGCGCGCCCTTTAAATCACTAATGGTACGCGCTACTTTTATCACTCTATGATAAGAGCGCGGCGATAACGCCAGCTTTTCACTGGCTCTAGCTAAAAACTGTAGCTCCGCAGCGGGTAACTCGCAGTATAAGCTCATTTCTTTGTTATTTAGCCGCGCATTCACTTTACCTTGGCGTTTTAATTGTATTGCATAAGCCGCTTCTACTCGCGCTCTCACTTCAGCACTGGTTTCTTCTGCAGTCGTACTTTGTAGCTCCACGCTGCTTAGTCTAGGGAGCTCAATTTGCAAATCAATTCTATCGATAAACGGTCCCGATACCCGCGATAAATAACGCATCACTTGATCAGGGGTCGCCCGTTTATCATGATGGCACCCTGTCGGGCTGGGATTAAGTGCTGCAATAAGCTGAAACTGTGCCGGAAATTCCATTTGTCTTGCCGCGCGCGAAATCGTCACGGTTCCGGTTTCCATTGGTTCTCGTAACGAGTCCAGTACTTTGCGCTCAAATTCAGGCAGCTCATCTAAAAATAATACGCCATTGTGCGCTAACGATATTTCACCGGGTTTAGGGTTAGACGAACCGCCTACCAGCGCAACTGCAGAGCAAGTGTGATGAGGATTTCGAAATGGTCGCTGACGCCAGTTGGTTAAATCGATTGAGTGGCCAATAATGGAATACAAAGCAGCGGTATCAATGGCTTCATCATCTGACATGGTTGGCATTATTGTAGACATTCGTTGCGCAAGCATTGATTTGCCGGTTCCTGGTGGCCCTAAAAATAGTAGGTTATGTCCACCTGCGGCAGCAATTTCTAGTACTCGTTTAGCACCGGGTTGGCCTTTTACATCACTTAAATCGAGTAAAAAGTCTGGCGCTTGGGTACAGTCAGGGTAGGCAATATTCAATGGTAAAGGTTGTTGGTTGAGTAAGTCTCCCCACACCTCTTGTATAGAGCTTACCGCTTTTCGTTTTACACCGCTGACAAGGCTGGCCAAACTATCGTTTTCAAGAGGAAGAAAGCAACAACGGTTTTGCTCTTTAGCACCGAGCACTGAGGGTAAAATAGCATTCACTGCACGTATTTCACCATTAAGTGCAAGCTCACCATAAAACTCATACTTATGAATATCAGGGCAGACTATTTGCCCCGATGCGACCAAAATGCCTACCGCAATCGCAAGGTCAAACCGCCCGCCGTCTTTTGGTAAATCGGCAGGTGCTAAATTAACGGTGATACGTTGATCGGGAAATCCAAATTGAGAGTTTTCAAGGGCGCTGCGTACTCTATCCTTGGCCTCTTTAACCGATGCTTCGGGTAAGCCGACAATATGAAATGCAGGTAAACCATTCCCTAAATGCACTTCAACCATAACCTCGGGGGCATTAATTCCTACTTGTGCGCGAGAAAATATACGGGCTAACGACATTCCTTATCCTAGTTAACTGCTGTATTAAACCAGTTTAGTCAGGATATTTAAAAACATGTAATATAATCTTCCATTTAATGGCCGAAAAGCGCAGCAATAAGGTCATTAACATACTCAAGATCATCGCCACTTCCACCGTTAAAGATAGGTTTATAGCTAACGTATACACAATACCACCAGCAATACAGGTAATAGCATAGAGCTCACCTTTGAGCAGCATAGGAATATCGCGGGCAAGCACATCGCGAATCAATCCACCAAAACAGGGGGTGATCACCGCCATAATAATAACCGTCATATCAGGCATACCGGCCAATTGCGCTTTTTGTGCTCCCATTACTGCAAAAAAGGCTAAACCAAATGCATCGGCTGTTTGTAAAACATAATAAGGAATCGATTTTTGTTTATTGATCAGTCGTGTTGTAACAAGCACTGCGGCTAAAATAGCATAGAAGTAGCTTTGATCGTGTAACCAAAATACGGGTTGATCGAGTATCACATCGCGAACAGTACCGCCACCAATAGCCGTAACGGTTGCAAGCACAACCACACCAAAGCCATCCATTTTCTTTTCATAGGCAACCAAGGTGCCCGATATAGCAAATACCGCTACGCCAATTAAATCAAACCAGTGATAGAGTTCAGTCATAATTTTGATTACAAAAAGTTTTAAAGAGTTTAACGCATAGCATACTAAATATTCAGCAATAACACTTTCAAAAAGTAGAATTAGAAAAGAACAGCAGAAATACGTGTTAAAAATAGCGTGAGGGAATATGAATTTTAGGCATAAAAAAACACGCTTTAGGCGTGTCGATTTAATAAAACATGTTATTTCAGTGGTTGCGGGAGCCGGATTTGAACCAACGACCTTCGGGTTATGAGCCCGACGAGCTACCAGACTGCTCCATCCCGCGCCTGAAATTGCAGATTTATTTATAGTTGCTTACATTACAACTTGGCTTCCAATCCTCTAAAGGAAATTGGTTGCGGGAGCCGGATTTGAACCGACGACCTTCGGGTTATGAGCCCGACGAGCTACCAGGCTGCTCCATCCCGCGCCTGTATATTTTAAGTCTATCGACTACTTAATTTAATCTCTTAAGTTAGAGTTTACAGTAACCTCAAACCTCTAAAGGAAATTGGTTGCGGGAGCCGGATTTGAACCGACGACCTTCGGGTTATGAGCCCGACGAGCTACCAGGCTGCTCCATCCCGCGCCTGTAATTTCTTTGTAACAGTATCGTGTTATTCACAAGCCTGTTTCGAAGAGAGCGCTATAATATAGGAATAAACCTATAATGCAAGGTTTTACTAATTAAAAACGTTTAAGTGAACAAAAACCCATCAAAAGGCGGTTATTACACTAATCGCTGATGTGGGTTTATCATTTTTTGCCACTCCCAATCGGGATGCCCCATAACAATAAAGTCTGGGTTTTCTGTGCTTTCCCTTTGGTTATAGGTCAGAGGGTTAAACTCAGCATCGGTAATACACCCCCCCGCCTCTTCAACTATTACTTGTGATGCGCCAGTGTCCCATTCACCAGTGGGACCAATTCTTAAAAAGCAGTCAGCTTTACCTTCAGCAACAATACAAGCTTTAAGCGAACATGAGCCTAAAGCCACCGTTGCAAATTGCGCATTTAAATACTGACTCACGGCTTCTACCTTTTGGCGGCGGCTTACAGCCAAAGTTAAACTTTCGGGAGGCGCTACAAATATTTGTTTATCATGCTCGCCTTTACGCTTAAATGCCCCATTATTAGCGGTAGCAAAATAGGTCACGCCCTTTGCTGGCCAATGAATCACTCCCAATACAGGATGATTATTTTCTATCAGCGCAATATTAACGGCAAAGTCGCCGCTTTCTAATATAAATTCACCGGTGCCATCCATCGGGTCCAGCAGCCAATAGCGTTGCCAGTGCTGCCTGTCTTCCAATGCTGGGATCGGCGTTTCTTCGGACATAATAGGAATATCGGGAGCTAGCGCTTTTAAGCCAGCAACAAGTACATCGTTTGCGGCTAAATCTGCTTTAGTAACTGGCGTATTGTCTGATTTTTCTTGTTGACCAATATCATCTTTTTTATAAATAGCCATAATTGCATCACCTGCACTTTGGGCAAGTGTTATGCATGGTTCAAGTAATTTATCCATTAGTCGCTCCTGAGGCTAAGTACTTATCTAATAATAGCAGAGCGGCAACACTACGTGCTTCAGTAAAGTCAGGTTGTTCTAATAGCGACTGCCACTGCGCAAGTGGCCATTTAACAAGCACTAATGGCTCTGGCTCATCACCTAATAGGGTTTCAGGGTATAAATCTTTAGCAAAGAGAATATGCATAGTGGCATTGAAATAACTAGGCGCCATAGTGACCGTTTTAAGTGCTTCAAAGTATTCAGCACCAAAGCCAATTTCTTCTTTGAGCTCTCGGTTTGCCGCTTGCTCAGGTGTTTCACCGGGGTCAATTAATCCTTTAGGGAAACCTAACTGATAATCATTGGTGCCGGCGCAATACTCTCGAACGAGTAGTAGTTCGTTTTCAGCTGTGATGGGTACAATCATAACGGCTCCACGGCCACCGCCGCGAATTCGTTCATACTGACGCTCTTCGTCATTTGAAAATTTTAGTTCTAAAGACTCCACAGTAAATAAGCGACTTTTAGCGACAACATTATTACTGAGAATTTGTGGTGGTGTTGGGTGCTTTTTCTGTGTCATGGGCATCAATTTGCTATCATTGCAGTTATACTAATCATATACCCAAATGAGTATAAGATGCGAGTTTCAGTTTGAATTAAAAGCAATTTAAATGCAGAATTAATCATAAAATATCTTACCCGTAGTTAAGGTTAAATATTTATCTGGCGTTATTGAATTCGCCCTTAATATTTCATCATTGGGTATATGTTTTTAAAGTTCAATTAACAGAGCCCATTATATTTCGCTTGCAAGCATTTCATCGCAACGTAGTCATTTAACGCCTCAATTTCCACAAGGATATATCATGCTCAATTGGTCAAAAATCGATACTGTATTACTCGACATGGACGGGACTTTACTTGATTTACATTACGACACTGACTTTTGGCTCAATGTTGTTCCACAACAACATGCTCTGGCTCAAAATATCAGTTTTGAGGCAGCCCGCGCAGATATCTTAAAACGCTATCAGGCTGTGAGTGGCAAAATTCAGTGGTACTGCTCTGACTATTGGGAAGCACAGCTAAACTTACCTATTCTCGAACTAAAGCGCCAGTCTGCTCACTTAATCAAAATTCGTGAAGACGTTCCGCATTTTTTAACTGAACTTCGACGTGCAGGTAAAGAACTCATTTTACTTACCAATGCTCATCCAGAATGCGTAATGCTTAAATTTGAACATACCGCCATTGATAACTACTTAGACGGGGTGGTGTCAACGCATGAATATGGGGTAAGTAAAGAGCAACAAAGTTTATGGCACAAGGTTCAAGGGGATTTAGGGTTTGATAAACGCCGCACATTATTTGTAGATGACAGCTTACCGGTATTAAATGCCGCACGAGAATACGGCATTGAGCATTTACTTGCGGTTGCTAACCCGAATAGCCAGCAACCACATAACGATATAACCGATTACTTAAGTGTCACCGATTACCGTAAGCTTATTTAGCTTATTCGCCCTGAGGGTAACGCGCTACTAAGCCTTGATATACCTGTTTTGCAAAATCTACATGCTCAGTATCAAGGCTTTTAACTACTTCAACTAAGTGTTCGTTATCTTCTTTGCCATGCCACACTTTAATGTAGCTACCCTCTTTGTAACCATGATCCTGACGGAAGAAGTTCAGCGTATTTTTACCCACATAGCCACGATATAAATCATCAATATCCATACCGATTTGTGCCATACAACCGGCAAAAGCAGCCGCGTTAAAGGTTTTATTGGCAACCGCACTGGCTGCTAATAATTCAAGCGTTTGTTTAAAATCATCACCTTGCTGTGGGGCGCTCATTTGAGTTTGTAGCTGTGTTGCTATTTGCTCGTAGCTGGTCTCACCGTCGATACGTAGCGATAAACCAAAATGAAAAATATCAACCAGCTCTAAAATTACTTGTTCAGTATCTGGCGTTTGTTTTTTCCACCATTTCCAACCGTAATGATCCAGCATTTCTGCACATTCAACCCAAATAGCTCTATACCATTCAAAGCCTTGACTAAACCATTGCTCATGTACTTTGGTATTCATGGCATTTTGCATTTCTAGCATAACAACTAGTTTGTTTAAATTCGCAGACATATTGGTTCCACTGTTGGATTTATAATTAGGGTAATAATACAGATAATATAACTTAACGACCAGCCGAAAACTCATGCCACGAGTTGATCAGGTCAACAAAGTCTTCAAAACCACAACCACTGCTTAAATCATTCTCTTCCAGCATGAGTTCGTCATCTTGGTAGGCTAATATATCTTCGTTATCTTGATGCAGCGCATGTGCTTCGAATAATGCTTCATCTTTAGAAAGGATCAGATCAATTTCTTGGCCTTTAAGTGTTACCGGCTCAAAGCTTGAACTCACCGAGCTAATAAGTGCCTGCACCATCGCCACTTTATCTTTGCCTATTTCTTCATTTAACCAGCGGCCTATAATCGCGTGCTCGCTGCTAATTTTAATTCTTAACCCACTAATAGGATCGCGAATGAATTGGTATTCCATAACTTTATTCCAGTACTGCTAATACAACAGATTATAACCTAATCAGCTATGAATAATGAAAGCCAGATACAAAAATAGCGCCATAAGGCGCTATTAAAGTATGCTCACTATAGCTAACCGCCTGAGCGATAGCGGGCAGCATCAATAATTGCCCATAAATGGAATACGGCTCCAATAATGGCTGGAACAACTAAAAACCATAACGCATAACCGCCAAAAACCAGAATTGCAAAAACAAGTGCCGCTAAAATGCGGCCCTGCACCAACTGCCCTAAACCGGGGAAAAAAATATTACATAATGCTGCGATTACGTTACCGCCAGAACCTTGTTGAGACATACTAACCTCTGTAGTTTAATTAATTTTGTATTTGTACTTATTATTTATACTTACACACTTTATGCCAATTTATTAAGGCTTACAAATCATACAGTTAAATTATTACGAATTTATCATTTTAGTATTTTTTGCCAAAAATAAGTCAAATTAGCAATTTTAAATAGCTATTTTAGTTACTTGCTCAGTTTATACTGTTAACTATTCAACAACTTAAATACGTATTTTATAAATAGCTGTTTATAAAAACAGTATTTTATTTAGCCTAACAAAAACACCTGTTATACTGCTCTCATTATTGATTAAAAAGGCGTAACGATGGACGTTTCAGAATTACTCGATGGCTTAAATGATAAACAACGCGATGCCGTTGCAGCGCCATTACAAAACATGCTGGTATTAGCAGGAGCAGGTTCAGGTAAAACTCGAGTATTGGTTCATCGTATTGCCTGGTTAATGCAAGTAGAGCAAGCCTCTGCCTATAGTATTTTTGCGGTAACCTTTACTAATAAAGCCGCTAAAGAAATGCGCTCACGGGTTGAAGAAACATTAAAAGCCCCTGTAGGGGGCATGTGGATTGGTACTTTCCATGGTTTATCGCACCGAATTTTGCGTGCACATCACCGTGAAGCAAACTTACCAGAAGCCTTTCAAATTTTAGACTCTGACGATCAGCTTCGTATGATCAAGCGCTTATTAAAATCGATGAATATTGATGATAAAAAATGGCCGGCAAAGCAGTTTGGTTGGTACATAAGCGCTAAAAAAGATGAAGCTCTGCGCCCTAAAGATATTCAGGCATACGATATTAACGAGCAAATGATGCTGCGCGTTTATGCCGCCTATCAAGAAGCTTGTGATAGAGCGGGCCTAGTTGATTTTGCTGAAATATTACTACGTAGCTATGAGGTTCTTAAAAATAACCCAACCTTGCTGCGTCATTATCAGCAGCGCTTTGCGCACATGCTCGTAGACGAGTTTCAAGATACCAATACTATTCAGTATGCATGGTTAAAATTACTTGCGGGCGATACCAGCAGCATCATGATTGTAGGTGATGATGACCAAAGTATTTATGGTTGGCGCGGCGCAAAAATAGAAAACATTAAACGCTTTTTAACCGATTTTGATGCAGAGACGATTCGCCTTGAGCAAAACTATCGCTCGACTGCCACTATTCTTAAAGCCTCAAACGCGTTAATTCAAAATAACTCCGAGCGAATGGGTAAAAGTTTATGGACCGATGGTAACGACGGTGAACCTATTTCTATTTATGCTGCTTTTAATGAGCTAGATGAAGCGCGCTTTGTGAGTAGCAAATTACGTAGCTGGCTTAATGCGGGTAATGCACTTCAAGATGCGGCTATTTTATATCGTAGTAATGCGCAATCGCGGGTACTTGAAGAAGCAATGCTACAAGAAGGTTTAAAATACCGAATTTATGGCGGTATGCGATTCTTCGAACGCCAAGAAATTAAAGATGCTCTTTCATACTTACGCTTAGTGGGTAACCGCCAAGATGATGCGGCATTTGAGCGTGTTATTAATACGCCCGCCCGCGGCATTGGCGATAAAACATTAAGCCATATACGTGACTGCGCTCGCGCTGAATCCTTGCCGCTTTGGTATGCTGCTAAAGCCATTGTAGAGCAACAGCATTTATCGGGTCGCGCTTCTGGAGCTGTTGCCAAGTTTGTTGAGTTAATTGAACATATTGAAGATAAGATTAGTGACTTAACGCTGCACGAGCAGGCTAAATATGCCATTCAAACCTCAGGGTTAATGGCAATGTATCAGGCTGAAAAAGGTGAAAAAGGCCGTGCTCGGGTTGAAAACTTAGAAGAATTAATTAGCGCCTGCGATCAATATGAACTCCCTGAAGAGGAAGAATTCAGTTCACCACTACAAGGCTTTTTAGCCTACACCTCGCTTGAATCAGGTGAAGGGCAAGCTGATGAACATGAAGATGCGGTACAAATGATGACGCTTCACTCAGCTAAAGGCTTAGAGTTTCCGCTGGTATTTATGGTCGGTGTTGAAGAGGGCATGTTCCCATCACAACAAAGTAATGAAGAAACGGGCCGTTTAGAAGAAGAACGCCGCCTTTGTTATGTAGGTATGACCCGTGCTATGGATAAACTGTATATAAGCCACGCAGAAAGCCGCCGTTTATATGGTCAAGAAAAATACCACAGCCCATCGCGTTTTTTACGTGAAATACCCGAAGACTGCGTAGAAGAAATTCGCATTAAAACACAAGTATCTCGTCCGCCTGCAGCCGGTCGCTTTAGCGCATCGGTTAGCCATGCTGCATTTGAAGAAAGCGGATTTAACTTAGGTCAACGCGTGCTGCATGCAAAGTTTGGCATTGGCACCGTACTCAACTACGAAGGCAGTGGCGCACAATCTCGCGTACAAGTTAACTTTGACGACTTAGGCAGTAAGTGGTTAGTAACAGCTTATGCAAGATTACAAGCCGTTTAACCACGTTGTAGAGCGTGCACAGCAACAACTTGCGTATGCGAAACATCGCCAGTTACTGCTGCTTACAGGCGATAAAAATTGGTGTTATGAGCAATGTACTCAGCTGCTTGCTCATTTGCAGCACCCTTCTTTTGTACTGTCAAAAAGCACTCATTTAATTAATGCACATTGGCCAGAGCATACCCACCAAATTTTAGGGCAAGAGTGCGCCCATGCTGTTTATGACGGCTACAGTGGACTGGTGCCAGATAAACTAGCTGCGCTTAGTGGCGTTGTGCAAGCAGGTGGCTTTTTAATTGTATTACTTCCACCGCTCGAATCACTTGAACATTGGTGCGATCCTGCGCTGCCATTATTTCAATCATTTGGACAAGCGCATCAATACAGCTTTTTTAATCAACGTTTAAAGCACTTACTGAGCAGCGCCTCTTTATTACATTTTAATCAACAAGATGGCTGGGTTACTCTTGCCGACATTGATGCATCAGCAGGTACTATAGATTTTACCGAGCAACAACAATGTGTTGAATTAATAAAAAAAACCGCGCACGGACGGGCAAATAGACCATTATTGATTAATGCTGATCGGGGACGGGGTAAATCAGCCGCATTAGGGATTGCCGCAAGCGAGCTCAGCGATAAAAAAATCCTCATCAGCTCTATGCAATTTCGCGCATTGCACAGCAGCTTTAAACATTTAGCAAACGCACTTAATTTAGAGTATCAAGCAGGCAATAAATGCATTGCAAATATGCAATATGTTGCTCCTGATCAACTACTTAACGAACAGCCTGAGTGTGACTTGCTGTTAATTGATGAAGCGGCAGCAATCCCTGTTCCAATGCTCATAAAACTACTCCACCTTTATCCTCGCGTAGTATTTTCAAGCACCATGGTTGGCTATGAAGGCAATGGTCGCGGCTATATTCTAAAGTTTACTCGCTACATTAAAACGCATTTTAAAAATATGCGCAGTATGACTATTGAGCAGCCTATTCGCTTTGCAAAGCAGGATCCATTAGAGCAGCACATTCGCACGTTATTAGCCTTAGATGCTGAACATCACAGCGTCACCTTACACTCTACTCCTTTGCAATTTAAGCAGTTACAGGCACATCAACTTGCTAGTAACGAGTCACTACTTTATCAAGTGATTGGGTTGCTAACGCTGGCACATTATCAAACCAGTGTGAATGATTTACGCCACTTACTAGACGCCACTAAACAACATGTATTTGTTTGCCAACAAGGTGATAATATTCTCGGTGTCTGTTTAATTGCGATTGAAGGTGGGTTTAATGCCGCCATGAGCAATGAAATAGCACAAGGAAAGCGCAGGCCTCAAGGTCACTTAATGGCACAAACGTTAGCACAATTGAGTTTTAATGCTGATGTTTTAAAACAACACTGCGCCCGCGTGGTGCGTATTGCCATTGATCCACAGCATCACAACAAAAAAATAGGCACACAGTTACTTAAATACTGTGAACAGCAATTGCAGAGCGAGTGTCATTGGTTTGGTGCCAGCTTTGGTGGCAATGCGCAATTACTCAGTTTTTGGCAAAGTAATGGCTTTGATTTAGTTAAACTCGGTTTTCAAAAAGATAAGGCAACGGGCGAGCACAGTGCATTAGTTGTTAAAAGCTTAACTAAAAGTGACCAACTAGTAGAGCAATTAGTAGCACAGTTTGAAGCCGATTTCCCTTTGCAACTACTCGATCACTATAGTCAGCTTGATTATCAACTGGTCGCGAAAATTGTCTCTCATTTTAATACTCATACTGGCAGTATCACTGAGCAATTAAGATTAAAGTCTATGTTAACAAGTGACTACCAGCTTTTTAATATAAAACCATTGCTCTGGCGACGTTTTTGGGCATTGCCGTATAGCTTGCCAACCGATGACGATAATTTCCAATATGTTTTTATTAGGCTAGTATTACAAAATTGGACACCGAAAAATATCCAAAGTCAGTTAGGTTTGAATGGCACAAAGTCATTTAATACATTATTTAAAAAGGCTGTAAATAATTGGTATGAGCGCATTTCACATAATAGCAAACCTTAACATTGTCCTTATAGCATTAGTGCTTGGGCAAACTTTCGCGCATGCCGAGCAAACCAACAACAAAGTAATTAAGCTGGGCATGTCTACTGCACTGACTGGCCCTGCTAAAAATATTGGCCAACAGTTACATAAAGGTAGCAGCGTTTATTTTGACAAAGTTAATAACGCTGGCGGCATTAATGGCGCTAAGGTGCTACTTTTAGTGGCTGACGATCACTATGAACCCAAACAAACAGTTAATAATACTCGTGAGTTTATTTACACAAATAAAGTTGATGCCCTGTTTGGTGCCATGGGTACCCCAACCAGCCATGCAATTATACCTTTACTAGAACAATCAAAAATTCCGTTCTTAATGCCTTTTAGCGGGGCGAGCTTTCTACGTGAAAAACCGTCAGTTAAAGCATTTAACTTAAGAGCAAGCTATAACGACCAAGCACAAGAACAAATCAAATACCTCGTTGAAGAGCATAAACATACTAAAATAGGGCTGTTTATACAGGCTGACGAATTTGGCTTATATGTAGAATCAGGACTAAGAGAAGCACTCGCTAAATATAACCTTACACCGGTAATAGTTGCTCGCTACAAACGCAATAGCCAAGATGTGGAGTCGGCACTTAATACCTTAAAATTAAGCGGAGTTACGGCAATCTGTTTAGTCGGCACTTATGAACCACTCTCTGAGTTTATTAATAGCGCCCAAAAGCAAGGGTTTAATCCTGAATATACTAGCGTTTCGTTTGTACCCAGCTTTGACTTATTTGATGAAGTAAACTCACCCTCACATATTATGGTAACGGAGATTGTTCCAAACCCACTAAATTGTAACGATAATTTTTGTACTGAGTTTTTAGCCGATATGCAAGCGAGCAACATTAAAAAACCGAGTCGTCTTCATTTTGAGGGTTATATTAACGCTATGGCATTTAGCAAAGCAGCGAAAAACTGTCAATTCCCCCTTCAGCAATCCTGCCTGATGAATGAGCTTAATTCTTTATTAGTAACCGATACACTTATCCAAAAGTTATTCATAAATACTGAAAACAACAATAAACGTAATGTTTATCGCTCTTATTATGTGAATAAATAAATACCTTGCAAATATTGTTCTATCCTTAGTATACAAACTTAGTATGTGAGGAAGCCATGGACTTAATTAATTTTAAAGTGGGTTATAAAACCATTTCACTTAAGATTCTTGATATCTTATTAACGGAACAATTTCATAATAACCTCACGGTGCTGCCTAACGATAACAAGAGCTTCCTAGGCGTTAAAGATTATATGGGGATCCCAACCCCAGTATTTGACTTAGGAATAATTTTAAATGGCGTGTCTACAGAGCACAGTAACCGAGATGCGTTAAAGCAACTTAAATCTTGGCAAAAACAACTCAATACGTGGTTTAATCAATTAGAACAAGCGTTACTAAGTTCGCAAAATTCGTTAAATACGAGTCAATGTGAGCTTGCTGACTTTGAACAATTTTATATGGAATTTAAAACCGATAACGACGAATTAAAAAGTACGATGTCACGCTTTAATGAGCCGTTTAAATCACTTTTACAAAAAGTAGAAGACGCTATTAAAGTACATAAACAAAAAAATAGTAAACAAGTCCTCATACAGCTTGAAATTGTAAAGCGCCATGAGCTGATTCAATTAGAGCGCTTATTTGAATCAGCCAAAGAGCAAATAACCTTAGACTATAAACCGATTATTGTTTTTACAACAAAAGATGGAATGACCCCGCATGTTGGCTTATTAGTTGATAAAGTAGAAGATAATATTGAATATAGACAAGAAGATATAAAACCTCTCGATAAGTTGACTGAAATAGGCTTTGATATTGATCCACAAACAAGAAATATGATGCATGGATTAATTAAGCTAGCCGATAAACACAGCGTACTTATTGATCCAAGCGCTATATTTAAACCCAAAGAACTTCAAGCTTCTAACAACACACAAGAGCATGAAACCGAACCCTATGGACTGTTCTAAGCTAATTATTTGTTATAAACAACACTTATTAACAAAAGTTCGGTTGGTAGGCTTTAGGCGCTGATTCTTTTACTTTTACCTAATACCTTTCACCTCGAACCTGCATTTTCACTTTCCTGCAGACGTAAAAAAACCCGTCACATTGCTGTAACGGGTTTCTCTTATTTGGAGCCTGGTAATGTCGTAGTGCCCACCGCGGTAGAGAGCCACACTACATGGTACACTTATGTTTTTTAATGGGATGAATTGGACTCTGAGGTAGTCGGTGCGTTCTTTTACCCATGAGTTTCGTAATACTCAACCCATGCTACGAAGTACAGGTTGACACTGTGCAACTGATAGCTGACGGCTGATAGCTAATATTTTTACTTTCCTGCAGACAACAAAAAACCCGTCACATCGCTGTAACGGGTTTCTCTTATTTGGAGCCTGGTAATGTCCTACTTTCACATAGCAAATGCTACACTATCATCGGCGCTGTTTCGTTTCACTACTGAGTTCGGCATGGGGTCAGGTGGGTCCAAAACGCTATTGTCACCAAGCAAATTTGGTGTAAGGTCGATTTAATCAAGCTTACTAAAATTTGGAATTCTGATAATAAAAGTCTTCAAGTATCTACTTTAGTCTATTAACTTCTTGCTTAAACTGTCGCATAAAACGCGTTTGGCGTTGTATGGTTAAGCCTCACGGGTAATTAGTACAAGTTAGCTTAATGGCTCACACCACTTCCACATCTTGCCTATCAACGTTGTAGTCTTCAACGGCCCTTCAGAGACTTTAAAAGTCTAGTGAGAACTCATCTCGAGGCCTGCTTCGCGCTTAGATGCTTTCAGCGCTTATCAGTTCCGAACGTAGCTACCGGGCAATGCCATTGGCATGACAACCCGAACACCAGCGGTTCGTTCACTCCGGTCCTCTCGTACTAGGAGCAACCCCTCTCAATTCTCAAACGCCCACGGCAGATAGGGACCGAACTGTCTCACGACGTTCTAAACCCAGCTCGCGTACCACTTTAAATGGCGAACAGCCATACCCTTGGGACCGACTTCAGCCCCAGGATGTGATGAGCCGACATCGAGGTGCCAAACACCGCCGTCGATATGAACTCTTGGGCGGTATCAGCCTGTTATCCCCGGAGTACCTTTTATCCGTTGAGCGATGGCCCTTCCATTCAGAACCACCGGATCACTATGACCTACTTTCGTACCTGCTCGACGTGTCTGTCTCGCAGTTAAGCTGGCTTCTACCATTACACTAACCGTACGATGTCCGACCGTACTTAGCCAACCTTCGTGCTCCTCCGTTACTCTTTGGGAGGAGACCGCCCCAGTCAAACTACCCACCAGGCACTGTCCGTAACCCCGATTCAGGGGCCAACGTTAGAACATCAAAACTACAAGGGTGGTATTTCAAGGACGACTCCACAAAAACTAGCGTCTCTGCTTCTAAGTCTCCCACCTATCCTACACATGTAGGTTCAATGTTCAGTGCCAAGCTGTAGTAAAGGTTCACGGGGTCTTTCCGTCTAGCCGCGGGTACACAGCATCTTCACTGCGATTTCAATTTCACTGAGTCTCGGGTGGAGACAGCGTGGCCATGGTTACACCATTCGTGCAGGTCGGAACTTACCCGACAAGGAATTTCGCTACCTTAGGACCGTTATAGTTACGGCCGCCGTTTACCGGGGCTTCGATCAAGAGCTTCTCCGAAGATAACCCCATCAATTAACCTTCCGGCACCGGGCAGGTGTCACACCGTATACGTCATCTTGCGATTTTGCACAGTGCTGTGTTTTTAATAAACAGTCCCAGCCACCTGGTCACTGCGGCTCCAATCAGCTTAGGGAGCAAGTCCCATCACCAATCGGAGCGTACCTTCTCCCGAAGTTACGGTACGATTTTGCCTAGTTCCTTCACCCGAGTTCTCTCAAGCGCCTTAGTATTCTCTACCTGACCACCTGTGTCGGTTTGGGGTACGATTCG
>NZ_AUTH01000029.1:0-4177 GCF_000497975.1 Pseudoalteromonas sp. TB41
GATGCTGCCAGCGATTTAGCCTACCAAGCCGACGATATTAACGCCGCAAATAGCGACTTAAAAGACACGGTTGAAGAGCTAAAAAAGCCGTCGGCGGCGCAAGAATCCTCCAATTCAAAGAGCAAAACCAAGCAAAAAAACAGCTCGAAAAAGTAAGCCTAACAGGCAAAGGGCAATACGCCCCAAGCCTGCACTTACAGCTTATTGAATTAGAAGACGACTTAAAACGCTTAAAAAGCTATGTAACCCGCGCCGACAAAATCACTCACAAACGTGATGTGTTATTGCCAAAGTGGTTACCCATTGTTGAAGACTATTTAGCAAAAGAAGGAAAGCAAAATGAAGACAACCCGATTTATGCGTACTGCACGATTTGGCTGTTTGACGTTGGCAACTTCGCTCGCGCTCTTGAGTTTGGTTTCAGAGCCATTGAGCTTAACCAGCCCATGGCTAGCAGCATTCGCCGCCAGTGGCCTGGTTTTATTGCCGACACTGTTTTTGAGTGGGCAAGCACCCAAGCAGAAAAAGGCAACAGCATTGAGCCTTATTTTAGCCAAGTGTTCAGCAAGGTTGCGAACACGTGGAAATTACCTGAGCAAGTTACGGCTAAGTACTACAAGTTTGCGGGTCTTGCGTTACTGCGCAGCAAAAACGGCGACATATCGCCATCGCATGTGGGCGACGTGCAACGCTTACAGCAAGCCGATGGCTACTTAGCCAAAGCCGCCGAACTGCATAAACACGCACAAGTAAAAACAGTAAGAAACAAAATAGCCATGAGATTAAGAGCCATTGCCGAGCTAAACGCCCAGTAATAGCCAAAGCTCCAAACCCTCCAGTGCACTAGCCGAGCGTTTAACGGGCGACCGTTAATAACCGCGTCGACGCTAACTGCACTGAACCCAAATTGAATAGGTATACGGTATGTCATTTGGATACGAAGCAACAGCACAAAACAGCATTGAAATAGATGCTCAAAGCGGCTGGCCAGCGTTAAGCACTGGCGAGTTTCGTGATCATCGCCGCATACCTGAGTTTTACGAAGAAACCGTAATAGCCGACTCATTAAACCGCAGCGCATTAGAAGTGCAGCAGCAACTAAGTAACTTTTTCATGAAAAAAGCAGACACGGACGTCACTTTTACGCTTGTTAATGGTGTGCCTAACTTTAACGATAAACAACAAAGCGTTTACCGTGGCGCCGTGTATGCCCGTTCGCATGCCGATTTAATGGGGTATTTTTCAGCGGTTGACCAAAAAGCAGCAGGCAACAACAAAGCTGACGACGTTGATCAGCAAGACGCGATACTTGCGCAGTCTAACCGTAGCGTTCGTTTACTCCTTGGCCTTGGCCGTGCGGGAGTGCACACACTATGAGCCAAACAATAAGCAAGCTACAGCAATTATGTAACTACCTTTGCCAAGGTATGAACCCATACGTAAAACCTAACGATATTGATGGTTGGCAAGGTGGGGGCCAGTTAATGATTAACACAGAAGATTTAGGTTTGAGTGGTTGTTTGCTAGCAAAGTGGAAGTACGACGCAGTTATAGAGATTGAACGATTACCACACCGTAAAGTTAACCCTTATAACCTACTTGGCATGATAGCAGTTTGGCTAATTGAGGAAGATTCTGACCGTGATGATTACGGTCTATCAGACCCTGATTTAGATATTACGGTTATCAGCAAAGATCACGCACAAGTAACCATCGAATTAGACCTGATTGACGATATTGAATTAGTACCAGACGAACAGGGACCAATTAGATATCTGGGTGAGCGTTACCGTATTTCATTAGTGCCAATAAACATAGCCGAGAGTGCAGACCTTCAAACCAAGGACGCTGATTAATGGGTATCAGCATTGAAGCTAAGGGTATCGATAGCATAGACATGCAATTGGCAATGGCATGTATGCCAGCTAAAAAGCGGAAACGCTTCATGATAAGAATCGGTAATGAAATAAGAGCAAAATCAAGAGCCAATGCTAGAAAACAAGAGAGCCCAGAAGGAGAAAAATGGGCAACAAAGAAGAGTAAAAAAGGCGGGAAAAAAATGTTTAAAAAGCTACCGCAGACAATAGCGGTAGATGGGCAGCCTAATTATGTAAACGTGTATTTTTCCAGAAGGTATAAAGGGAAAAGTAAGTTTCACTCGGGTGTTATAGCAAAAATGCACGATGAAGGAAGAACCATTAAGAGAGATAAAGCAAGGCATAAAATGGCTATGCAGAGTTATCAGGAAAGAAATGGAATCGACCAAAAATCACCCGCAACGGATGCCCAAGCTAAATTTATAGTAAAAATGAAAGCGACCAGGTTTTATTCGCTTAAAGAGCAAAAAGAAGGAAATTTGGAAAAAGGTAAAACGCTGAGAATTACAAAAAAATGGGTTCTGGAAAACCTTACGTTTGCTAAAGCTGGTGCAATGATTAGCTCATTACAAGGGAAAAAAACAAGTGGTTCGGGATCATGGCAAATAAAGCTACCGCACCGTGAATTTTTAGGTGCAACACCTGTAGACCAAAAGAAAATATTTGAACGTGTATTACAAGGCATCAACTACGGTTGGACAGTCAAAAAACAAGATATGAGAGGATAAACACATGTCACTAGGTAAAGTGCAAGTTAACAATTTGAATTTAGGGCAAGGTGACATCCAAGGTGTTGAGCGACACTTCTTGTTTGTTGGCCGTGCAGGTTCGGTTGATGAAGAAAGCCAATTATTTAGCATTGGCGCTAAAACCGACTTAGAAAAAACCTTTGCAGATAGCCCACTGCGCGATCAGCTTATTGCTGCGCAATTAAACGCAGGCCAAAACTGGACCGCAGCGGTTTACCCAATGGCCGAACTGGAAACCATTGTTGATGCCATTGACCGCGCCAACGAAGTACAAAGCTTTGAAATGGTAGTGGTATGTGCTGAGCAAACAGCAAGCGCAGAACTCACAGATATTCATGATCACCTAACATCATTGCAAGCCACATTAGGCCGTTTTGTATCGGCATTGGTTGCCGTGCCTGGTATTGATGCAGCTACGCAAACATGGCCAACCTATGAAGCCGCAACCATTGCATTGCAAGCCGATATTGCCGCGCACTTAGTGGTGCCCGTACCGCAATTACACGGCAATAACGTAGGCGTATTAGCAGGGCGATTATGTGACCGCAGCGTAAGCATTGCCGACAGCCCCATGCGCGTAGCAACGGGCAGTGTGTTAGGCCTAGGCGCGGCACCGGTTGACAGAGAAAACGAGCCGCTGTCTCTTGCCACACTAGAAACCCTAGCAAATAAACGCATGAGCGTACCGCAGTGGTATAGCGATTTTGAGGGTGTTTATTGGAGCGATGCCCAAACGCTCGACGCTGCAGGCGGTGACTACCAATACCTTGAGCATTTACGCCCAGTGCATAAAGCCAGCCGAGAAGTGCGGGTATTAGCTATTCGCCGTGTTGCAAACCGTGCGCTTAATTCAACGCCTAACAGCATTGAACTAAACAAGTCGTACTTTATGAAGCCACTGCGCGCCATGAGCAAAAGCACCACCATTTTAGGCACGCAGTTTCCGGGTGATATTAAGCCGCCAGTAGAGGGCGATGTAACGATTGTATGGACCACAAACAAAGCGGTGGTTATTTACTTGGTTGTTCGCCCTTACAACTCGCCAAAAGAAATTACCGTAAACATCATGCTTGATTTAAGCAGCAACTAGGAGCACTAACCATGCGTTTATCTGGAATGAATTTTAACGTGAACTTGGGTGACATTATGGTCCAAGTTGACACGGCATCACTGGCTATTACCGACAATAGCGCCGTGAGCCAAACAAGTGGCGTGCCTGATGGTTTTGTTGATGGCGATGTAGCGGCCAGCGGTGAGCTATCGGTTAACGCCAGTAACTTTGCGCTTATATCAGATGCGGCAAAAAGTGCAGGCGCTTGGCGCGCAATGGAACCGTTCGACATTATGTTTTATGCAAAAACCAGCAAAGACGAGCTAAAAGTAGAAGCGTTTGGTTGCCGCATTAAGCTAAGCGACATTTTAGACATAGACAAAAAAGGTGGCCAAGCCAGCCTGTTTAAAATTCCGTTTGATGTAACCGACCCCGACTTTGTAAAAATCAACGGTGTGCCGTACTTACGCGCCGAAGAAATTGAAAACATAGTGCAATAA
>NZ_AUTH01000030.1:0-6059 GCF_000497975.1 Pseudoalteromonas sp. TB41
TGCTGCTGCACTTCTAATGCGCTGCGGTTTAATGAGTCGGCTATTACGGTTTCTTCGTAAAACTCAGGTATGCGGCGATGATCACGAAACTCGCCAGTGCTTAACGCTGGCCAGCCGCTTTGAGCATCTATTTCAATGCTGTTTTGTGCTGTTGCTTCGTATCCAAATGACATACCGTATACCTATTCAATTTGGGTTCAGTGCAGTTAGCGTCGACGCGGTTATTAACGGTCGCCCGTTAAACGCTCGGCTAGTGCACTGGAGGGTTTGGAGCTTTGGCTATTACTGGGCGTTTAGCTCGGCAATGGCTCTTAATCTCATGGCTATTTTGTTTCTTACTGTTTTTACTTGTGCGTGTTTATGCAGTTCGGCGGCTTTGGCTAAGTAGCCATCGGCTTGCTGTAAGCGTTGCACGTCGCCCACATGCGATGGCGATATGTCGCCGTTTTTGCTGCGCAGTAACGCAAGACCCGCAAACTTGTAGTACTTAGCCGTAACTTGCTCAGGTAATTTCCACGTGTTCGCAACCTTGCTGAACACTTGGCTAAAATAAGGCTCAATGCTGTTGCCTTTTTCTGCTTGGGTGCTTGCCCACTCAAAAACAGTGTCGGCAATAAAACCAGGCCACTGGCGGCGAATGCTGCTAGCCATGGGCTGGTTAAGCTCAATGGCTCTGAAACCAAACTCAAGAGCGCGAGCGAAGTTGCCAACGTCAAACAGCCAAATCGTGCAGTACGCATAAATCGGGTTGTCTTCATTTTGCTTTCCTTCTTTTGCTAAATAGTCTTCAACAATGGGTAACCACTTTGGCAATAACACATCACGTTTGTGAGTGATTTTGTCGGCGCGGGTTACATAGCTTTTTAAGCGTTTTAAGTCGTCTTCTAATTCAATAAGCTGTAAGTGCAGGCTTGGGGCGTATTGCCCTTTGCCTGTTAGGCTTACTTTTTCGAGCTGTTTTTTTGCTTGGTTTTGCTCTTTGAATTGGAGGATTCTTGCGCCGCCGACGGCTTTTTTAGCTCTTCAACCGTGTCTTTTAAGTCGCTATTTGCGGCGTTAATATCGTCGGCTTGGTAGGCTAAATCGCTGGCAGCATCACTGGCTTTATCTGCGGCGCTTTCAATGTCACCTGCCGCACTGTTTGCACTGTTAATGCTTTCGTTTAGCTCGTCGGTTGCATCTTCAACGGGTGAAACATCAAGCGGTTCTTTTTCGCTCTCAACATGCGGAGTTGGCAGTTCATCTTCACAAAAAAATGTGATGTTTTGGTCAACGTATTGCTGTGCGGTTTCAATGGCTTTTGATTCGTCGCAACCTAGCAGCTGCGCGAGCAGTTTAAGCGCGGTGTTTTCTTTGCATTCATCAGCCAAACCTTTCAACGTATCAACAAGCTTTTCACCTGTTTCAGCCACCGCACCTTGCTTGGCTTTTTCAGCTAGGCGGCGTTTTTTAAAATTAGCAATGGCACTCATGGCACGGTTACCTTTTAATAATTGGAGTTAAAGCTAGGCGGTTAGGCCTAGCAATTAATAATTAAGGCGCTGGGTTGGGACCAATAACCATCGCGCTTTCGTCAATCGCGGCATAGACTTCAAACTCTTCAAGTGCGTAGCCTTCGTTACGCCAGTATGAGTTTTCGTATTGCTTGCGATCTTCTTCATCTTTGGCTTTGCGGTGCGCGGTGCCTTTTTGCGTATAAATATGCAAATTGCTTAAAATAGTGATAGCAATGCGTTTACCCGGGAAGAACGGCGGTGTGTAGGCGCGCATGCCACCAATGTTTTTATCCATTTGCTGGGCTGCGACTTGTTCACTTGGCTTGTCAGCTTGGTTCATCATTTGCGTTTGCGCTTCTGCAGTAAGGTCTGCACCGACTAGTACAACTAAGCGCGGGTCGCTTCGTAATGACGGGTGAATAAGCGTGTTTTTAAGCTCGGTTACAATGGCGTCTAACGTTTTGTAATCGCCAGCACCTTTAGGATCAAAATAGATTGTGTCAGTCACGATTTGACCAGGCGCTTTTTCTTTAACGATTTGATGCCAGCCTTTGTTTACGTCTTCACCATTTGGGTTGGTAACTGGGTCTGTGGTCGCTTCAGCTGATACACCGTTAAAACCAACGCGCAGCATGTCGAGTGCAAAACGCAGCGTGGCATTTTGGTTAATCAGTTTCATAAACTGATTTAAGTTACCGGCATTAGCCCATGTAGATAACAGCGCCCATGTAGTTGCTGAACATGAATCGGTTTCAACCAATTCATAGGTATGCCCATCAACACCTTGCTCTGATGTAAAACGGCCACCGGCTTTACGGCCTGTTGCAATGCCGTAGTTACCTACTTTTACAACTTGACCTTTAATTTGGTCTACTGGCATGGTGGTGATCATGCGCAGGAACTCGACCGACTCTAAAAGCGCGGCGCGCAGTTTGGTTTCCATTGGGTCTGAAATGGCAAATTTGTGTGATGCGTCTTCTACACCAAATGATTTTGCTACTTGCACCGAGTATTTTTGTAAAAACCCAGCGGCTGTTTGATTTAAGTGCATGCGTTATCTCGCTCTGTTATGCATTAATAAAGGTAAACGTGGTTAAGCGTTTGGTTAAACCAGGTCTACGGTTTCGCCGCCTACTGGGTCGGGCTCTTGGCCACCTTGCTCTTCGCTAAGGGCATTAAATTTGCTTTCTATGCCGTCTACTTTTTTGCTAAAGCCGTCCATTTTTTCCATTAGCTGGCTAAACTGCTCAGCGGTTACGCCTGCCTTGTCTTTATCACCTTCGGGCTCGTCGTCTTTTGGCTCTTCTAATGGCGGGGTTTCTTCGGCTTTTGGTGGTTTGCTGAATTTGTTTTCAAGGTCGGTCACCTTGGTTTCTAATCCGTCAAACTTGCCCATGAGGGCGTCAAACTGTTCTTGTTTCATGGTGTCTTCCTCGGTGATTTCATCTTGCTGATCGGCTGGCTGCTGATCACTAGAAAATAAGCTAAATAGTTGCGCCATTAAGCTTTGCGCTTTGGCGTGTTTGCTATTTGGGGTAGTTGGTTCGCTATTGGTGGTAATAAAGTCACTGTGTTGTAGCGTTTCGAGTTGGCTATATTCGTGATTTACTTCATTATCACCAATAGAGAATTTTAAGCGGCTGGTTCCAGAACTGGCTGGCGAGTCGGTAACGGCAAGGCCTTGTAAGTAGCAGCGCCCTTCGCTTTTGTAATCTGGGTTTGGCTCAATAGACATAAACAGCTTTTGGCCGTCTTTGTTGGCAGCTAGTAGGTAGTCGTTAGCGGTAATTTTTACAAACAGACGTAATTTACCACCTTGTTTAGCGGCTTTTACTTCGTCAACAGTGCCCCAGTTTTTACCTTCGCTTGGGCCCCAACTTGAACGAAAATGCTCAGGCCAAATAAGCGCGGTGTATTCATCAACCGAATACGATGCAGCCATTTGAGTGATCCACTCTTTTGAAATGGTTCGCCCGTCTACTGTTGCACCTTCTGTTGCTGCAATTACCCAACCTGATTGCTTTGCCATTACTTGCTTACCGCGTTACTTAATATTTAAACGCAGCATAGCCATAAAAAAAGGCTGAATACATTGGTTAGCTTTTTGATAATTCCTAGATTGGGGTTTTAGGAAACATGAGGGTTTTTATGCGGTTATAAGCTTATTGTAAACCAATACACTGTGGCTAGTTATTAATTTTACGAGCGACTTATACCACGTAATGGCTTATTCACCGGAAATACGCGAAGCAGCAAAACGGCTTTATTTGCGCCACCACACCCCCGACGAAATACGCGCGGAACTGGCGTTACCAAACAACCGTGTTATTTACTATTGGGCCGATAAATACAACTGGCGCGATATGCTGCGCGAAGAAGACGTAGACGAAGCCATTGCACGGCGAATTTTAATACTCACCGATGTAAGCGATAAAACAGGTAACCAAATAAAAGAGCTCGACATGCTGATAGAAAAGCATGTGAAGCTTAAAAAACAGCGCGCCCAGCAAGAAAAAGCAGCACAGGCAGAGCAACTCCACGGCACTAACCAACCCAGTAATAAAAACAATAAAGGTGGCGGCGCAGACAATAAAAAAAGCAAAGGCCGTAAGCGTAAAAATGATGTTAGCCATTTAACTGCTGAAGACTTTGGCACCTGGTACGACTCGTTATTTGGTTACCAAAAAACCATGCACGAAAACTTGCACCAGCGTATTCGTAATATTTTAAAAAGCCGCCAAATTGGGGCAACCTATTACTTTGCAGGTGAGGCGTTTAAAGATGCGGTATTAAGTGGCGACCCGCAAATATTCCTCTCTGCTAGTCGCGCACAGGCTGAGGTGTTCCGCAGTTATATAATTGCCATTGCACATGAGTTTTTTGAAATAGAGCTAACCGGTAATCCCATTACTTTGCACACCGCCCATGGTGATGCCGAATTACGGTTTTTAAGTACCAACAGCAAAACCGCGCAAAGTTACCACGGCCATGTTTATGTAGATGAATACTTTTGGATTGGTAAGTTTAACGAGCTAAACAAATTAGCCAGCGCCATGGCCACGCATAAAAAGTGGCGTAAAACGTATTTTTCAACCCCGTCGACTAAAGCGCACCCTGCTTATACATTTTGGACGGGTGATCACTGGCGCCAAGGGCGCGCCGAACGCGAAGAAATTGAGTTCCCCAGCTTTGATGAATTACGCGATAACGGCAGGCTGTGCCCCGATAAGCAATGGCGCTATGTAGTTACCATTGAAGATGCCTTGCGCGGTGGCTGTGAGTTATTCGACATTGAAGAACTGCGCGATGAATACAATGCCGATGATTTTAATAACCTGTTTATGTGCATATTTGTGGACGATGCCGACAGTATATTTAAATTCAGCGACCTTGAAAAAGCCATGGTTGATGCCACCCGCTGGCAAGATCACAAACCCAATGCTGTGCAGCCATTCGGTAACCGTGAGGTGTGGTTAGGTTACGACCCATCACGCACCCGCGATAACGCTGCACTAGTGGTGGTTGCCCCACCTGAAATATCGGGCGAAAAATTTAGAATACTTGAAAAACACTATTGGCGCGGGATGAACTTTTCGCACCACGTGAGCGAAATTCAAAAAATATACGCTAAGTATCGCGTTACTTATATTGGTGTAGATACCACCGGCATTGGCGCGGGGGTGTTTGACTCACTCACCACACTTTACCCGCGTGAAGCCACCGCCATACATTACAGCGTAGGCAGTAAAACCCGCTTAGTACTTAAAATGATCGACCTGATTGAAGGTGGCCGACTTGAATGGGATGCATCCCATAAAGATATAGCTATGAGCTGCCTTTCAATACGCCGCACCAGTACCGAGTCGGGCGGTGCCATAACCTTTAAAGCCAGCCGAGATAACACCATAGGCCATGCAGACGTATTTTTTGCTATTAGCCACGCTGTTATTAACGAACCCCTTAACCATGCACATAAGAGAAAATCACGATGGACCATGCAGAATTAGACCAAAACGCTGAGCAGTTAACTGACCAGCCGCACGATCAACAAAATAAACAAAATGCGCCCGTTGTGTTTGGCTTGCCTGAGCAAGTAATGCCCGACATGTGGCTAACCGATTACGACTCGCTGCTTTATAACGATATGGATAATTACTGGGAGCCGCCAGTAGACCGCCATTTATTAGCCAACTTAACACGGCGTAACGCCCAGCACGGCGGCATAGTGCAAAGCCGTGCAAACATGGCCGCGAGCCGTTTTATTAGCGGTGGTATGAGTGCACAGCAAGTACAAGCGGGCTTTTTAAACCTGGTGCAATTTGGCGATGTGGCACTATTAAAAATACGTAATGGCTTTGGGCAAATTGTTAGGTTGTTTCCGCTACCTAGTTACCGTACCCGTGTTGGCGGTGATGGTGGCGCGGTAGTGCTTGAGCGTAATAGCCAAGTAAAAAAATATAAAAAGCGCGACATTATTTGGGTTCGCCAATATGACCCCGTGCAACAAGTGTATGGCTTGGCCGATTACTTAGGCGGGTTACAAGCCACGTTATTAAATGAAGA
>NZ_AUTH01000031.1:0-1434 GCF_000497975.1 Pseudoalteromonas sp. TB41
GTTTATTTTAATAAATACTAACTTAATCTGTCAGGTTTAAGCTGTAGGACTTTATCAAAGCTGAATTTCGGCAAAGTGCCATGAGCGGATAAAAAGTGAATTTGAAAGCCTGTTGGGTGGCGCCTTCGGCTTAACCAACCTACATTTTGACGTAGGTCGGATAAGTGGCGGAGCCACGCCATCCGACAAAAATAATGAATTTACCAGAAACAATCTAATTTACCACGTTAGCGATATATAACTGCTTTATACTGTAAGTTAAACCACTCTATACCGACTATCGGCTGAGTGCCATGGGCGGTCATTGGTAACGCTCAAAGCAGCTGCGCGGTACGCGTCGGCTGGCTTTGCTTGTTAGTTGAGTTATTCACGATACTCGTACTTTACTTTTAAATCAGCAGATTGTCTGCCATTCGGATTAATGTATCGAGCTTTATAAAGGTCAGAAATACTAATTAACCTCAGATCTGCATAAGAATTAAAGCCGAGTCACTTTAATACTCGGCTTTTTAGTCTGAAAGGTATAGGCAATTAATCCAGCCATTAAATTAACCATAAATGAGATGCAGCTGCGGTGCCTTGTATGGTCTATTTGAGCCATATTTTTCAGTTGGTCGAAAACTGTTTCAATGATAAAACGCTTTGATAACATCGCTCTATCCCAAGATGATATTGGCTGACGTTTCATATTACTTCGTTGACCTGTAATAAAATCAATGCCTTGCTCAGCAAGTTCCGCTTTTAGGTTTGCAGATACATAACCTTTATCAGCGTATAAACTACCTGTAACATTATCGACCATATCTAACACCGGCTGTCTATCATCAACATTCCCAGCTGTCACTTTTACTGCTAATAAACCACCTTCATCATTCATGATGAGGTGAAGTTTAAACCCATAAAACCAGCCCATTGTTCCTTTACCCCGCTTGGCTTTTCCCGCGAAAACTTGGTGGCGAGGAATACGCATGTTGTGACACACCTTGAGAGAAGTAGAATCGATAAATGCAATGCCTGTTGGTTTATCAAAGCGCTGCTTCAGATAGCTACACAGAGCAGGTAACGTGGCCTGAAGTAACTTCAACATACGTGTATAACTGAGTAAATCAGGAAAATAATGTCGCCAATACTGACAAACAAATTTGGTGTAGTAAGTTTTAAAGTCGCGATAACCTGATTGATGAAAGGCAATTAATATAGTCATCACTTCGCTAGAGGATAGTCGAGACGGCTTAATGCGTTGCTTCTCACCTGATTCTATTAGGTGTGTAAGCCACTGAGGTTCAAACAATAAACAAAAATCATCGACATCTACGTAAATTGCATCTAAGTTATTCATGCCCTTGCCTCGGTAATCTTATGTTTCATGGTCGAAAGATCTGATCACCGCAAGGGCATTTAGTTCCATTTCTTATGTGCAGCTCAGGTTAATTA